>JBARHM010000499.1:0-2132 GCA_049799235.1 Gallionella sp. | reverse complement strand
CTGCTGTCCTTGGCGGCGCGCGGTTGCAGCGTGATCAGGTGCTCTTCGCCGGCCAGCCAGTTCACCATGTTCACCCCCAGATCCACGTTGCCGCCGTTGCCGGCGTAGCTGTTGGAAAGGAAAGCGCCGTTGCCAACCACTACGATGCGCTGGTCTCTGTCATTGATGTGACGTTGCAGCGTCATCGCGATAACGACCGGGCCGGGCGTGTCTTGCTGCTTGTTGAATGCAGGTGGTTTCGAGTTTGTGTTGTCAGCGGAAAAGTTGCGGCTTACCCAGCCGCGTGCGGCGACTTCCACCAATACATGATGTTTCCAGTCGGGGTTTTCGTTCCAAACCAGCGGACGCGCAGAGGGGAAGGCCGTGATCAGATTGAAGTTGCGCGTGATCGCATGCGGCGGATAGGATGCGCCCAGCGACCAGGTGGAGGGTGCGTTCATTCCGGTGGCCGCGGGATCGATCACGATGCCGGGCGGCAGCAGCAGGTCGAGTTTTTCGGCCAGGGGTTCCAGTCCGTGCAGGGGTTCGGCATCCACCAGCCAGAGCAGGTTGCCGCCGCGGGCTACATAGTGCAGCAGTTTGTCCACTTCGCCGGGCATCAGATCGAGTTGGGGCTGGGCGATCACCAACACGCTGGCATTGCTTGGCACTTCCTGGGCCAGCGCCAGGTTCAGGCTGTTGAGGTGAAAACCATTCTGTTTCAATTTCGCGCCGAACAGCGAACCGAGGTCATGGTTGGCGATGCCGTCCAGTTTGCGCTCGCCGTGCCCGTCCAGATACATCACGATTTGATCGCGTGTGTGTGCCAAACGCAGCAGTGTGCTGGTGACGATCTGTTCGTTGATCTGTGTGAGGTGCTCGCTGCGTCCGGCATATTCGAGCACCATCTCGCCGTTGAGCTGGATATTCGCCGCGCGGGTCTTCTCCGCTTCCTTGCTCGGATCGATGAACACCAGATTGATATCGGATTTGTAGCGCTGGTAGAGCGACAGGAAGTCGCGAATGATCTTGCGGATGTCGCCGAGACGCGCATCCTGTTCGGTGGCATACACGGTGATATTGACCGGGCCGCTCAGTTGTTTGAGCACCTCAACGCTGGCGGGTTCCAGGCTGTTGTTTGCGTTGTGGGTCATGTCTTGTTGCAGGTGATAGCGCGTGGCGAGATAGCCCATACCCAGCGCGATACCGAGCAGCAGAAATACGAAGAGCAGGTTGCGAAGTGCAGGATTTGAGAATAATTTACGCATGACTCATCCGTAAATTCGGTTGTTGCTGATACGGCGCATCGCCAGCAGCAGGAACACCGCACTGAACAGCACGAAGAATACGACATCGCTGCTATCCAGCAAGCCGGCATTGAATTTCTGAAAATGATTGAGCGGAGAGATGATGTGCCAATGTGAGTTTTCCGCCGGCGCGGCAATGTCGGCCAGCCACAAACCTGCAAGCACTGCCAAGGCTCCGATGGCGGCGATTACGGGTTGGGCGGTTAGTGAAGAAACATATAGCCCCACAGAGACGTAGCTGGCAGTAAGCAACAGCAGACCGAGCAGGTTTCCCAATATAAGGCCGTGATCGAGATGCGTGCCGAGCGACAGGGTGTAGATCATCAGCGGTACGCCGGTCATCAGCAAGACCAGAAAAATCAGCAGCCCGAAAAATTTGCCGAGCACGATATGCCGGATCGACAGAGGTGCAGACAGCAGCAGCGCAAAGGACTGATTGCGCCGTTCTTCGGCGATAAGACGCATCGTGAACATCGGCACCAGCATCATCAGCAACAGTGCCGCCATATTGAATAGCGGTACTGCCACGATGGTCGTTACGCCCGGTGCATTGGCGAGTTGCGCCAATTGCGGTTGGAGCTCAAGGACTGTCTGCAGGGTGTTCAGGAAGAACCAGGTGAAAATGAATTGCAGAATGGCCAGCAAGAACCAGGTCGATGGCATGGCAAACAGGCTGCGCAGTTCACGCAGGGCGAGCAGGCGGATCATGAAGTTGCTCCTTTGGAGTGCGGCGACATGTCGCCGCTTTGCCTCGGGCGCGACACGTCGCGCCGAACAGAGCGCAGTCGTGCCTGCGCACTCCAAAGGGTTAGACTTTCAGTCTACCTGGAGCCTCGCCACCTACCG
>JBARHM010000498.1:0-6230 GCA_049799235.1 Gallionella sp. | reverse complement strand
GTATTGGGGTGCCAGAACGCTGGATGATTTTTACCTCGCGGGTTTGCCGGAAAAATGGCAGCGTGAGCATGACAATTTCAAGTTCATCCCTGTGTTGTCCGAGCCAAAACCGGAGCATGACTGGCATGGCAGAACCGGCCTGGTTACTGAAGCCATCTTGCAGGATTATCAAAAACTTGACGGCTATCAGGTGTATGCCTGCGGTTCACCCGAGATGGTCGAGGCTGGCCGTGCGCCATTCATCGACAGGGGATTGCCCGAAGATCAGTATTTTTCCGATGGATTTTTTGTTGCTTGTCATGTAGATCCGGCTGCGGAAGGATCTATATCCTCAGAGGAGGAGAATCTTGTCTAAACCATTGCAATACATCGGACAGGGATTGATTTATGCTATGTTCGCGGCTGTGATCGGCTTTTTCTCCACCTCTCCGGTATATACCCATCTGCCACCGGATGAAACTTTGATCAAACTCAGTTTCAGACACGCAGGTCAGCTCAAAGGGGAGTGTCACGAACGAACTCCTGAAGAGTTGGCCAAATTACCTGCTTATCAGCGCAAAGGTACAATGGATTGTCCCCGCGAGCGGTCTGATGTCGTTGTCGAACTTGAAATGGACGGAAAGCAACTCTATCACGAGATATTAAGGCCAACCGGTTTGGCACACAGCAGCAATGCCAATATTTACCGGCGCATCCCGGTGAAGGCGGGTCTTCATACTCTGAAGGCGCGTCTCAGAGATCATGCCGGGGAAGATTACAACTATGTGCACGAGGAAACCGTGAACCTTGCTCCGGGGCGCATCTTGGTGATCGATTTCAAGGCGGCGACTGGTGGATTTATTTTCAGGAACAAAAATGCAACTTGAGGATAAAGCATGAGTTCGGCATATCAGCAAACAGGTATCAAAACAGCGGATGAAGTTGAGCGCGGATTCGCGCTTTCTATGCCATCCGAAGCCAATCGCAGCTTGGCTTCCGGCTGGTTGTGGCTCGGCATCGCATCGCTGGTAGGAGCCGGATTGTTCGCCATCCTACTGGTGCTTTCACGCACTCCATACATACAGGATATCTTCCCCTGGGTCGACTTTTTCCACTCTGCACTTGTGGTGCATGTGGACTTGTCGGTGTTGCTGTGGTTTCTGGCATTCGCAGGAGTATTGTGGAGCTTGAATTCCTCATCCGGATTTCTTGGCACGGGCTGGCTGGCCCTGGCGCTGGCGGCCGTTGGTGCCACGATGATCGTCTTGTCTCCTTTTGTTGAGACAGGCATACCGGTGATGAGTAATTATGTGCCGGTCATTCATAGCACTTTCTTTATGACGGGGTTGATCGTCTTTGCTGCCGGCATGGCATTGCTGGTGGTACGCAGCTTGATAGCGGTACCCGCTGCAAATCTGTGGCAGGGAGGGGAAGGATCGATACGTTTGGGTTTTATTGCCGCTGCGATTTCCACGCTGTTTGCACTTGCCGCTTTCGGATGGTCATTCATGATGATACCGGGCACATACGACAGCACACAATATTACGATCTTCTATTCTGGGGCGGCGGACATGTGCTGCAGTTCACCTATCTGCTGTTGATGCTGACGGGTTGGCTGTGGTTGGCAAATGCCTGTGGCGCGAAAATTCCGTTGACGCCGCGGATAGCGTCAACCCTGTTTATGCTTGGGCTGTTGCCGGTTTTTTATGTCCCCGTTATCTACCTGAACTATGGCGGTTCGTTGATTGACTACATGGGACAGTTCACCCAGTTGATGAAGATCGGCGGCGCTTTTGCACCCGCGCCAATCGCTCTGGCAGTTCTATACGGAATCGTGAAGGGCGAACGCACTCCGGCGACAGGACCCCAGCGTGCGGCATTGCTGTCGTCCCTGCTCTTGTTTGCGATCGGCGGCGGGATAAGCCTGATGATCAAGGACAGCAACACGATCATCACTGCACACTATCATGGGACCGGAGGTGCAATCAGCCTGGCATTCATGGGGCTGACCTTGCATCTGCTGCCACGCCTCGGTTATCGTGCGCCTGATTTGAAGTGGGCCACACTGACGTCCTACGTGTACGGTACGGGGCAACTGCTCCACATTCTTGGCTTGCTGTGGTCAGGCGGTTATGGTGTTCAGCGCAAGGTCGCTGGGGCTGCGCAAGAACTGCACGGTTTTGCTCAGACGGCAGGCATGGGATTGATGGGATTGGGGGGGTTGATAGCAGTGGTCGGCGGCATCATGTTTCTGGTGGTGGTTTTCAAAGCCATGCGCAGGCCGGTACAGAAGAAGTTGTAAATTCCTCGCAATAATTGAGCACATGCTGCGTATGTGCTAAAACCAACGGCATTACCTCCGGTTACTCCGGTGAAAGCACAAGATAGTTGATAAAACCAAACGTGATAAATCCCAGCACCAGAATAATCAAAAAGAAAACGAGACTGCGCAAGCCGCGATTTTGGAACCGTTCTCCGCGTGATATTTCAATGCGATCAAGTAGCCAGTCGGACATGAAGTAGAGGCCTGCGGCCACCAGGGTGTAGTAGATGACTTCCAAGTTTATTCCTCCATTAATCTTTCCAGTGCACGCATTATATTATGCCATCAGACTTTGAAGGTAAGGATTCAACCACTTATTTTGGCAATGTTCCGTGTGGTATAGATGCGCGGACTTGAATTGACCACTGCCGTTCCCACCGAGTCATACGCGCGCAGGGCGCTGCTTGGCCTTGAAGGAAACCTGAACAAGATCTTCGGTAATGATCTTAACCCGCTTTATCATCTGGGTGCGCTGGGATTCTTTTTTTTCTGGGTGATTGCCGTTAGCGGTGCCTATCTTTATGCCTTCTACAGGACCGGCATAGAACTCTCCTACCCCTCTGTTGAATATCTCACCAAGGAACAATGGTATTTCGGCGGCATCATGCGCAGCCTGCATAGGTATGCTGCCGATGCGCTGGTAGTAGTGATGGTGCTGCATCTGTTGCGTGAATTCATACTGGGACGCTACCGCGGTGCGCGCTGGTTTGCCTGGATCACCGGGGTACTGTTGATTTGGCTGATATATGCCTCCGGTTTAAATGGTTACTGGATGGTATGGGACAAATTGGCCCAATATTCCACCGTGGCTACTATGGAATGGCTCGACTGGTTGCCGATATTCAGCGAACCGATGTCGCAAAGCTTTATTTCGCGGGAAGTGCTCAATGACCGTTTCTTTTCCCTGATATCGTTTTCCCATGCGACCATTCCACTGTTTGTGTTGTTCTTTCTCTGGATACATATCATGCGCATCAGCAACCCGGTGGTTAATCCACGGCGCGGGCTTGCGCTTGGAATGCTGCTGACACTGTTGATTCTGGCACTGGTAAAGCCTGTACTGAGTCAGGGGCCGGCAGATATGGGGATAGAGCCACGCAACATTAGCATCGACTGGTTTTATTTATTTATTCATCCGTTGTTGGATGTATGGTCTGCAGGGCAGGTATGGGCGTTGGTTATCGGATTGAGCCTGTTGCTAGGCGTGTTGCCATGGCTGCCATCCAGGTTCAAGCAGATTCCGGTCGCCGAAGTAAACCTGAAGGATTGCAGCGGATGCAGGCTTTGCGTTGCCGATTGTCCCTATGAGGCAGTAGTGATGAGGCCCCGCAGCGACGGTATGCGCTTCATGGAAGAAGCCGTGGTCGTGGCTGATCGCTGCGTCAGCTGCGGTATTTGCGCAGGTGCATGCCCCTCTTCAAATCCATTCCGGGGCGAAGAAAATTTCGTGAGTGGTATCGAAATGCCATCATTGCCGATGTCCGGCCTTCGCGCCGCGATGACGGATGACCTGGCAAAGCTGAAAGGCGATTCGCGAGTGATGGTTTTTGGATGTGATAACGCAGCGAATATTGAAAAATTGCGCAGTGAAGGCGTGGCCGTAATAAGCCTGCCCTGTATCGCTATGCTGCCGCCATCTTTTATCGAGTATGCGCTGAGCGAGCATCAGGTCGATGGCGTGTTTATTACCGGCTGCCGCGAGAACGATTGTTACCACCGGTTGGGTGTGCTGTGGACTGAGCGGCGCCTGACCAAAGAACGGGAGCCGCGCCTGCGAAGTCGCGCCGATCGGGAACGAATCAGGAAATTCTGGGCAGCTTCAGCCGATCTCAAGGAATTGGAATCGGAATTGGAGTCGTTCCGAGCCGGTTTGCCCGGCCTGTCCGGGGGTGAACTTGCATCACATCATCTTGCGGTAAAGTAATGAGCCACGGACATTTCCTGAATTTATGTGGGCATGTCCGGACTGAGGGAAGGAATTTCTGTCGGGCGTACTGGGATTTGAACTACTCGCGTTATTCCATGATAATGCCCGGCAGCTGCTTAAGTGTTATTCAAATGGATATTTACGGGTGCGACAAATGAAAAAAATGATCAGCAAAGTCAAGATGTCAAAAAGATGCGCCGCAACTTGCTGCAATTTCGTTTTATTAGTGCTTTGTCCGTTGGCGATCACGGGATGTGGCGAGGCGCTAACACCCAAGCCTTTTGTTTTTGATATGACTCGCCTTAATCAGGACGGCAGTATCAACGACGGCAATGACTATGCCATACGACCATGGGCGTGTGTGCGGGACAACCAATCAGGTTTGATCTGGGAAGTAAAAATATCTGATCCTGGATTGCAGAACATCAATAATACTTACAGTTGGTATGACCCGGATCAAAATACCAACGGCGGCTGGGCCGGCAAGGCCAATGCCGGAGTTTGCGCCGGCAGCGATTGTGATACCGATTCCTACATCAAGGCGATCAATGCAAAAAAACTTTGCGGCCTCGATGATTGGTATCTGCCCAGCCGTTTTGAATTGAACACCATAGTGGATACCAGCATTTCATTTCCGGGGCCGACTCTTCCAAAAGCATTTTTCCCGGAAGCTCTGTCCGGAAAATACTGGACCGATACAACGTTCAAAACTCGCCGTGGCGGTGCATGGATATGGAGCTTCGATGCTGGCAGCGATTCCGTCGTGGAAAAAAGCGAGGCACATAGTATCAGGCTGACTCACGCTTCTCCGAAAAAGCCTGACGAGAAGGCGGTCAAAAAATGAGCCATGTGGTAGAAGTGCGGGCAGGTAACATATGGGTTGGCTTGATCAGATCATTGCTGAGCGTGCGATTGTGGTTGGAACGGTCCGGGTATTCATGTGATGGATTCATGCAGGAAGCCTCCGCGTAGTGGCTCAATTTGAAGCTGTTTTGGTCGCGATACTGATTTTGTAATTTAACATGACCAGCAATGCCAATAGAAGTGCCGCGCCGCCATTGTGTGCCACTGCCAGTGCAAGAGGCAACTTCAGGAACACAGTCGATATTCCGATAGCAAATTGCAGCGCGATCATGCTCAATAACCAGCGCGCTGTCGTGCGTAAAGCGTCTATTTTGAATGCTCTGAATGCCACCCAGGCAACCAGCACCAACACGACAAAGGCGAAGGCGCGATGCGTCCAGTGGATCGCGGTCAAAGCCGGGAATGGCAGGTAATCGCCATGGACAGTCTTGCCCAGATCGCGCCATAGCGAAAAGCCGTTTGCAAAATCCATTTGTGGAAATAACTCGCCGTGGCACAGCGGAAAGTCTGTGCAAGCCAGTGCCGCATAGTTGGTGCTGACCCAACCGCCGAGCGCGATTTGAATTATCAGCAGCACGAGAGCCAGTGTCGCCGGTGTGCAAATCTCAGCAGCCGACTTCGGCACCGTCGGATGATCGCTCAAGCGTGAGCCGAACCATGACAGAAGCGCCAGCAATGTCATGCCCAACAGCAGGTGTATGGTCACGATGACCGGCTGCAATTTCATCGTGACAGTCCATGCGCCAAAAGCACCCTGGATACAAACGAATCCAAACAGCAGTGTCGGAAACAGCGGCGAAAATTTTATTTCCCTTCGTTCCGATTGCAGCCACCTTCGCCAAGCGATCACCATCAGAGCGACGATAAGCACTCCAATGCCCATCGCCAGGTAGCGGTGAATCATTTCTATCCATGCTTTTACAACAGTAACAGGGCCAGTCGGCATTGCGGTCTCGGCGGCATTGATGTCTTCATGCGCCTGTAGCGGGTTGGCATGCCCATAACAGCCGGGCCAATCCGGGCAGCCGAGACCGGAATCTGTCAGCCGGGTGAATGCGCCGAACATGATCAGATCAAACGTTAGAAAAAGCGTGACCCATACCAGTTTTCGGTATTTGTCGGTATCGCTCGATACC
>JBARHM010000497.1:0-17543 GCA_049799235.1 Gallionella sp. | reverse complement strand
CCCAGCCAGTTTTTTGAAGTGCGCGACCCGGATGTGCTTGCACAGGATGGAAAATTCTACCTGCTGGCTGCCGCCTATCGTGGCGGGCTGCTGTATTTTCAGGCGATCAATCCGCAGCCGTTGCTGCATGATGATGACAGCCACCTTAAGCAGGTTCGGGAATTTTCCGAAGCAGTGCTGGCGCTGCATCCACTGGAACATCCGGCCGAATGTGATGAGGCCGAAAAATTGCGCAGCGCGGTCGAACTGGCGGCGCGTCAATTGAAGATATCAGTGAAACCATTGACCGGGGCGGAATGATCCCGGCGCCAACTATCATGAAGGATACTGATTTGTGAACTGGAGCTCGACAGAATTCCCATGTTGAAAAAGTTCAGCAAGCTGAAAGTGTTATTGGTGGAAGACAGCAAGGTCGCCATCAAGGCCATCACCGGATATCTGGATGATCTCGGCGTGCAACTGTTTATCGCGGAAACCGGCAATGCAGCAATCGAAATTTACCGAAGGGAGCGTCCCGACATCATTCTGCTCGACATCATCCTTCCCGATATCAATGGATATGAAGTAGCCAAGCAGGTACGCAAGCTGCAGAGCAAGGATGACTGGACTGCCATAATCTTCTTGAGCGTGATGTCCAAGGATGATGACCTGGCGAGGGGCATTGAAGCGGGGGGTGATGATTATCTGATCAAACCGGTAGGGAGAGTGGTACTGCAGGCCAAGGTGGCTGCCATGTATCGTCTGGTGCGGATGCAGCGGGCACTGGTTCAGTTGACCGAACAATTGAACCAGGCCAACGAACAGTTGAACGTGGCCAACCAGGAGTTGCACCGGGTTTCGGTGACCGATGGTCTGACCGGTATTCCCAATCGCCGTGTGTTTGATGAACTGCTGGTGCGCGAGTGGCGTCGTTGCGCACGGCTCCATAAACCCATTTCCGTTGTGATGCTGGACGTGGATTACTTCAAAAAATTCAATGACAGGTATGGCCATCAAGCTGGCGATCAATGTCTCAAGGCGGCAGCCAAAGTGATCGCCAGCGCGGTGCCGCGCGCCAGCGACCTTGCTGCACGTTATGGCGGGGAGGAATTCGTGTTGATACTCAGTGAGACGGACGCAGAAGGGGCTCGCGCCGTGGCGAACCGCATCCGGGAGCAGGTGGCCGGACTCAAGGTGCCGAATGAAGATTCACCGCACCGCTATGTCACACTGAGCTGCGGTATTTCAACGGTATTGCCGAGCGATAATATGCCGGTCGAAAAATTGGTCAAATCTGCAGATAACGCGCTGTATATGGCCAAGAAACAGGGCCGGAATACTGTTGCCTATCTGGATTATGGACAGGGTGATTAAATTACCCTAACCTCGTTCAGCGCCGCCACAAACGGCCAAAAAGGATACATTCAATCTTCGCCAGTATTTCCACAATCCGCTAACATATGCCAACCATGAAAAATTTCGTGACATTTCTTCTGTTCTGCATTGGGATCGCGGCATATGGTGTGTGTCGGGCTGAAACCACTCCGCCCGAGGAGGCCGTTTATCAGGCAACCATCGCAGCAGATGGTGTGCAGCACGTGAGGATCGAAGGAGGCAGCTATTTCTTCAAGCCAGACCGTGTGATAGTCAAAGTGAATGTGCCGGTCGAATTGACGGTCAGTGTCGAAAAAGGTTTCGTTCCTCACACCCTGGTTATTCAATCGCCCGAAGCGGGCATCTCGGTGGATGAAAGCCTGTCCAGCGATGCCAGGAATATCCGCTTTACGCCAACCACTGTCGGCAAGTACCCTTTTTACTGCAGAAACAAGCTGCTGTTTTTCAAAAGCCACCGCGAGAAGGCCATGGAAGGTGTTCTCGAAGTGGTGGAATAACCGGTGCTCCTTGCCTTGATGCTTGCCGCAGCGCTCACCGGTTCACACCCCGCCGGCACGCCACCGGATCCGCTGGCTGCCGCGATCGAGCAATACCAAACGGTAAAGTCCTATCGTGTCACCATCCGCTCCTTGCATGACGACAGCAAGGAACATATCCGTTACTACTACAGGAAACCCGGTTTCGTGCGCATGGAATTCATTCGGCCGCATGCCGGCGCGGTGCTGGTATACAACCCGTCCACCCAACGCGTGCGCTTGTGGCCGTTTGGCGCCGGCCGTTTCCCGGAACTCAATTTGAGTCCCGGCAATCTGCTGATCCGGAGTTCGCGCGGCCAGCACGTGGATCGCTCGGATGTCGGGGCGCTGTTCGAAAATGTCCGCACCCTGCAGCAGGGCGGCAACACCGAAGTGTCTGGCGAAGAGCACATGGACGGCCGCATGGTTGTGCATCTTGTCGTGACCGGCACGGGCAGCGCTGCGGTTGCCGGCGTTCACAGCTACGAACTGTGGCTGGATACAGCGACCAGGTTCCCGGCCAGGGTGATCAGCCGCGATCAGCAGGATGCCATCATAGAAACCGTGATGATGGAAGGCCTGGAAATCAATGTCGCGCTGCCGGATGCGCTATTCAATCCATAGTCCGGAGAGCGATGATGAAGTACCGCTTTGTTACCATCTGGAGTATTGAGGCGCCGATCGAGGCAGTCTGCGAGGCCATCTACTATTCTCTGAACTGGCCGCAGTGGTGGCGCAATGTGGAGAGAGTCGAGGAACTCGTGCCCGGCGATGACCAAGGCATCGGCAGCGTGCGCCGTTACACCTGGAGGGGACGCTTGCCGTATCGGCTTACTTTCGACATACGCGTTATCCATATCGAGCCGCTGGCTGCCATCGAGGGCATCGCCAGCGGTGACGTGGTAGGCCAGGGCCGCTGGTCATTCACCACCGACGGTGCCGTGACCATCGTGCGCTACGAGTGGCAGGTACACACCACACCAGTCTGGATGAACCTGCTGGCGCTGTTCGCGCGCCCGTTCTTCAAGTGGAACCATGACGCCGTCATGCAGCAGGGCGGAGAATCATTGGCGCGCATGCTCAATGCCCGTCTGGTTGAGATCGCTCATTCCTGATGTCCGGACATAACCAAGTTATCGATCAGTTTCCCGGGCTTTCAGCTACGTTACATATTGGAAAAAGCTGCGCCTTGACGAAGTGCGCTGCACCTACCACACTCAAATCTCTATGAGAGAGTTATTCCTCACTTCCTTCAGCGGCATCCAATATGGCATCTGGAAGGACGAGATACTGGCCGTCAGGGGCATCCATGCCTTGCACCGGATCCCTCTCTGTCCCCCCAGGATCGCGGGGATCATGATCGAAGACGGCCGAACCGTAACCTTGGCCGATCTCCCGGTATGCATCGGCCATGAGTCTACACGGGGAGCCGAAACGGGCTGCATATTGCTCTTGCAAGTGAGTGATAAGGTCGCGGGGTTCGTGGTTAGCGGTGAGTTGCGCACGCAAACCATTTCCCCCGAGTTGGTTTTTCCGCTGCCCGAATATCTCAAGTCGCCGGCGTTCGATTCCTGTGCAGTCCATGACGACATTCCCATTCCAGTCATCAATATCGCGGCGCTTTACTCCGGGGTACTGAAAGCCGACGATGTGCTTTCAGCGGACTCGCTGCGGATTCCCGATATTCAAGCCAGGGATATTTCCGGAATGCCACGGGTCAGGTTTTTTGCCGCCGGGGGAGAAATCTTCGCCGTGCCTGCAGCGGGCATCGAGGACCGGGCGGTCAAGCCGGGACCGATCACGCCGTTACCGGGTACGCCACTGTATGTGAAGGGTGTGACCTTCCGGGAAGGGAGCCTGTTGCCCGTCATCGATTTATCGCAGAGCATCAATTCGCAGCGCGTCGCACCGGATCCCCTGATGCTGATAGCCGGGATAGCAGGCACCGCGTTCGGTATGCTGATTGAACGCGACGCGGGAATATTGCCCGCCGATAAAGTCTCGATAAAACCGGCACCGTTGATCGCCCAGACTTCATGGCTGAAGCACGTGGTGGTGCGCTTAGGTGAGCTCATCCCGCTGATCGATCTCGCCATGGCGTTGTCCCCGGACACCGTCGCGGCTGATGAAAAACCGGTATGGCAGCGCTATGCGCCTGATTCCAGTTTCTCCGAAATATTTTTCAGGCACGAAGTCGGGGTGGTGGAGTTCTCGCTGCTGGGAGAACGTTACGCGCTGCCCAAACAGGAAGTGGAGGATGTCATTGCCTTCAAACCCTGCCGTGCCTTTCCCGAAGTACCGGCCATCGTGATCGGCATGGCCGAGCACACAGGAGAAATCCTCCCGGTAGTGGATCTGGCCATGATGTTCGGCAGACGGTCGCTCACTACATCCGGGTGGCGCATGATGCTCGTGAACAATGGAGATTTCCGTGCGCTGGTCATCACCGAGAAGGTATTCGGAGAACGCCGTCTTCCGATTGATATACATCGCACAGTGCCGATCCATCTTCCGCATAACCTCATGTACGGATGTTATCCCGATGAGAATGCGGTAAGGATCATCCTGAATGTAGCGGCCATCTCGGTGCATTTCGAAAAATCCATGATACAGAAACTCATGCCAGCGCTCTCGCAGGAAATGCAGATGTCGCCGACGGGTATCGCGTATACATTCCCGGAAGAAAAATCTGGTCCGGTAAAGAAAGTTGGCCCAGCGGAGAAATTTGGTGAAGAACCGCAACCTTCGGCAACCAAGGCACCAGTGGAAACAGCGGCCCAGATCCGCGTGGAAGCAGAACCGGTTCCCGAAGCTGTAACAGAATTCGAGCCGATGAAAGTTGAGGCTGCTGCGGCGTCATCAACAAGAGCATCTTCGCAAGTGGTGCCGGAGTTCAAATATCAAGCAGAAATAGAAGATGCCGAATTCGTCGAATGGGAAGAGAAGGAGACCGCGGCTTCCCCAATTGCACCAAAAACCGGGCAGATCGATGCTGCTGGTGCAGCGGTATCGGAAATAACGATCGTGCCGGAAACAAATAGTGCAGCAGAAACAGTACTGGAACCAACTGTCCCACTGCAAAGCGCCTCGGCTCGACAGTCAACAGGCACGGCCAACAAGACGCGTGAATCTGTGGGCACAAGCAAACAGTCGGCGCTTGAAGCATTGAAAGCTTCAGTCAAGATAAAACAGCAGCAGAAAGTATCGTCAACAGCGCCTGATGATAGCCGGCCAAAGGAGCCGTTACGCACCACTGCAAGCGCCAAGCCAGGTACACCTTATCGCATGAGCAGGGAGGTAGTACAGCTCGCAACTCAGTCGGGCCATGAAGAGCGCGCGGATGGGGCGTTGAAGCGCAGAATCGCCTTTAGCGCCATCGCTGCTGTGCTGATTTCTGTTTTCTATTTCGCGTGGACTTCCGATAAGCCGGTCGTCGAAAATCCGATGCACTCAGCAGAGCCAGTGAAGATAGAACAGGCTCAGGTGCAGCCTGAGCTGGCAAAGATGGAGGCCGAACGGGCTAAAGAGAAGGCCGAGCAAGCTAAGGCAAATGCGAATGCGAATGTCGAACGTGAGGCGAAGTTAAAGGCTGAACAGGAGGCCGGGGCGAAGGTCCAGCAGACTTTGGTGCTGAGCCCGCTTGCCAAAACGCAGAACGAACCGCCGCGTCCTGCGGGAACATCCCGTCCGACGCTCGAGCTTGATATCCCCAAAAACAAGCCAAGCGATATCGATGTGTATGTGGTGCAGGAAGGAGACACGTTGTGGAGCATTTCAGAGCGCTTCACCGGCAACCCCTTCAACTATCCCCGCATCGCCGGAGAGAACAGGATCGCCGACCCCGATCTCATCTTCCCGGAACAGAGGATCCGCCTTATCAAGTAAGCATCAGCAGGACGACTATGGCAGCAAGCACTGACAACCAGGAAGTGACGAAATGCTGACTTTCTTAACAGTGGCATTGTCGATCTACGGCGGAATGCACCTCTACGCGCTCGGCAAGGTGTGGCTGGCTTTCCCGCACACATCGACTTTGACTTTGGCGCTGGTGCTTTGGGGTATCGTCATGACCATTGCCCCGCTGCTTCTCTGGCAGATGGCAAAGCTGAACTGGCACGGTATGAACGTCGTTGCATCCTGGGTGGTTTATATCTGGATGGGATTCCTGATCCTGTTCTGTTCCATCGCCCTGGTATTCGACCTCGGCCAAGCATTGGCGACACTGTTGGGATACAAGTGGCCGCTGAATGCATCGGTGACATTACTAACCGTCGGTCTGCTTGCTTTTGCGATGCTGGGCTATGGTTTTATAGAGGCCGGGAGGATACATGTAGAAGAAATAAAGATCACCACCCCCAAGCTGGCTTCAGGACGAGTGATCATCGCGCAGATCTCCGACCTGCACCTCGGCGTGATGCTGGGCGATGAATTCCTTGATCGCGTCATTGCCAGGCTGCGCGACATGCAGCCAGACATCGTCGTCGCGACCGGCGATATCGTGGATGGGCAAGGGGACGACCTTAATGAACTGGCCCGGCACTTCCTCACCATCAAGCCGCCCAAGGGCGCATACGCCATCATCGGCAATCACGAGTACTTTGCCGGACTGGAAGATTCCCTCCGCTTCCTGCGCAGAGCGGGTTTTACCGTGCTGCGTGGCGAATCGGCCGCAGCGGGCGGAATCATATTGGTGGGTGTCGATGATCCAATCGCAGTCGCGCGCGGTCAGGAGGCCAGGGTGGATACCAAAAAAGCGCTCGCTTCAGTCACCAAGGGCGATTTCATCGTTCTGCTCAAGCACCAGCCGGTGGTCGATAAGGAAACCCCGTTCGATCTGCAACTCTCAGGACATATCCACGGCGGCCAGATATTTCCATTTGGCCTGTTAACGCGGTTTATCTATGGCGTGAGCACCGGCCTCACACAACTTGCGGATGGACGCTTGCTGTATGTCAGCCGCGGCGCGGGAACCTGGGGGCCGCCGATACGCCTGTTTGCTGCGCCAGAGATCACGTTGATCACGATCGAGAGCGGGAAATAATAATCACGCATGTTGCAGGTTCCCGCGTTCGCCGCGCTTAACCGCGTAGAGCGGAAATGCGTTATGCAAGACCTGTTCCCCGTGACGCACAATGGCAGAACGCCGTAGCGGATCGTCCTGGATTGGCTGAAACAACGGTAGTTGTGAAACCATGGCCGGGCGCTCATAATCTGCAAATATCAGTGGGGCTCCGTCCCCAAGTTATTCGTACATGTTATTCGTATATTAGAAGAGTTCAATCGACCAAATGAGCAGAGCCCATCAATCACCAGGCAATTTTGATTTCAAACAGTACGCTATCGACAACGTGGTCGACGGTATCTACTGGATTGATGAACACGCACGGATTTTGGAAGTGAATAACGCTGCCTGCAAGATGGTTGGCTACAGCCGGGAAGAGCTGACTTCCATGACGGTGTCACAGCTGGACCCGAATTTTTCTATCAAAGAATGGCCTGCTCGTTGGGAGATGCTGCGGAAGAAAGGCTCTGCCACAGTCGAGAGTGTCCAGCGACACAAAGACGGCCATCTCATCGATGTCGAAGTCACTGCGAACCTGATCGTCTACAACGGCCGGGAATTTGACTGTGCCTTTGTGCGCGACATCACCGAACGCAAAAGAATCCAGTCTGATGCGATGGCTCTGATGCAGCGCCATCAGTCACTGATGAAAACCACCCTTGATGGCATCCACATATTGGACATGCAGGGCACTATAGTGGAAGCCAATGATGCCTTCTGCCGAATGCTGGGTTATACCCAGCAGGAAGTGCTGGGTCTTAACGTGAATGAATATAATATGCAATTCTCGGCCGAACAATTGCGGGAACGCTTCAGGAACATGATCGGCAAAAGCGCCAGGTTCGAGACAGTGCACCGGCATAAGGACGGCACTCCGATCGCTGTCGAGGTCAGCACCACCAGTGTCGAAATAGGCGGAGAGCATTATTTTGTCGCATCAAGCCACGACATCACCAAGCGCAAATCCGAACAGCGCTTGATGGAAATGATGAAATTTTCCATGGATCACATGGCGGATAAAGTGACATGGGTGACTTCCGATGCAAAGGTTGTCTACGCGAACATCGCTGCATGCAGTTCTCTGGGCTATACGATAGAAGAGATGATGAAGCTGAGCATTCCTGACTTTGACCCGGACTTTCCGGCAAAGGAATGGCCCAAGCACTGGGAGGAACTCAAGAAGCACGGCTCTTACACTTTCGAAACGAGACATCGCACCAAGAGCGGCGAGATATATCCGGTAGAAGTCTCGGCGAATTATATGCGTTTTGGCGATGAGGAATATAACTGTGCCTTTGCCCGTGATATCACCAAACGCAAACAGGCAGAATTCCAAATCAGAGAAAGCGAGGAGAGATACCGCCTTTTGTTCGAGAACATGACCACCGGCTTTGCCTTGCACGAGGTGATCCGCGATGATCAAGGCAAGGTCGTTGACTACCGCTTTCTTGAAATCAATCCTGCGTATGAAAAATTGACTGGTCTCAAGTCCGACATCATAGGCCGGACAGTACTCGAAGTTCTGCCCGGTACTGAACCCTATTGGATAGAGATCTTTGGGAATGTCGCAATGACCGGAGTGCCGTCCCTGTATGAAAACTTTTCGAGGGAACTGGGGCGTTGGTATCAGGTGTGGTCGTTCAGTCCCAAGATCGGCCAATTCGCTGTGATTGTCAACGAAATCACGGAACGCAAGAATATAGAAGAAGAATTGCGGCTTTACTCGTTGGTTCTCAGAAACAGCAGCGAAGGAATGATGGTCACCGATGAAGACAATCAGATCATTAACGTCAATCCTGCATTTACAAACATCACGGGTTACAGTTTTGATGAGGTGAAGGGCAAAAATCCACGGATCTTGAAATCCGATCGCCATGCCTTGGCCTTTTATCAGGCGATGTGGGACGAAATCACCACCGCCGGCCAATGGCAGAGCGAGATATGGGATAGGCGCAAGAATGGCGAGATCCACGCCATATGGCTCACGATCAATACTATCCGCGATAAAATCGGAAAGATCCATCGGTATGTGGCGCTGTTCTCCGATATCACCGAGAAGAAGAAGTCCGAAGAGCTGATCTGGCGGCAGGCCAATTTCGACACGCTGACCGGATTGCCCAATCGCGACATGTTCCGCGACCGCCTGGGCCAGGAAGTGAAGAAATCGATACGCGCCGAATTGCCCCTCGCAGTACTCCTGGTGGATCTCGATCAATTCAAGGAGGTAAATGACACGCTTGGGCATTCAGTGGGCGATATGCTGTTGAAAGATGCGGCGCGACGCATCAGTGCCTGTGTGCGTGAATCAGATACAGTGGCGCGTTTGGGAGGAGACGAGTTCACGATCGTTCTATCAGAAATTTCTGATGTCAGCAATGTCGATGATGTTGCGCAGAAAATAATCAGCAAGCTGTCAGAGCCATTCCAGCTGGGTAGCGAGGTGGTCTATGTGTCGGCCAGCATCGGCATCACTCTGTACCCGAACGATACCGCCGACATCGATGAGTTGATCAAGAATGCCGACCAGGCAATGTATGTGGCCAAGAAAAACGGCCGCAACCGTTCCAGTTATTTCACCGCTTCATTGCAGGTGGCAGCACAGACCAAGTTGAGACTGTCCAACGACTTGCACGGCGCGCTGGAGGCCAACCAGTTCATACTGCATTTTCAGCCGATTGTTGCGTTATCGACCGGACGCATCCATAAGGCCGAGGCACTGCTGCGCTGGCAGCATCCTGAACGGGGCATGATGAGCCCTATGGAGTTTATTCCGCTTGCTGAAGAAACCGGACTCATAATTGAAATCGGTGATTGGTTATATAAGGAATCAGCCCGCTGGGCCAAACATTGGTGCGATCGATTCGGGGATGATTTCCAGGTAAGCGTCAACAAATCCCCCGTACAGTTCAGGGCAGAGGGCTATCACTTCGCGGTGAAATGGTTTGAGTATTTGCAGGAACTGGGGCTTTCCGGGGCAAGCACTGTCATCGAGATCACGGAAGGGCTGCTGCTGCACGCAGATACACATGTGGCTGACGAACTGCTCAGGTTGCGTGACGCAGGCATACAAGTGGCGATCGATGATTTTGGCACTGGCTATTCATCGCTTTCCTATCTCAAGAAATTTGATATTGATTACCTGAAGATCGACCGGTCATTTGTGAGTAACCTTGAGACAGATGCAAATAACATGGCCTTGTCCGAGGCGATCATCGTGATGGCACACAAGCTGGGGCTTAAAGTAATTGCGGAAGGGGTGGAAACGGAAGGGCAGCGCAAATTGCTGACCGATGCCGGATGCGACTACGCGCAAGGTTACCTGTTCTCGAAAGCCGTTCCGCCGGAAGAATTTGAGAGGCTGATGATTTCACAGGGGCAGAAATAAACAGCCCGGTACCGCAAACAGGGATAATTCCTGTTTATGCAGGCTAATTTGCCGGGCAGGTAGGCTATGCCGCATCTTGTGATATGGGGATGTGTTAATCCAAGACATGATCCCGTGATGTGCTAAGGAGACAGTATGGCAACCGGATTTGAAGCTACTCTCGTTAAACCAATCGTCGATGCATTGGTCGAGCTGTACAAGATGTCCAAGGTCACCAGACTCAAGTCCACGGCAGAGGCCGCCTTGGCCGAGGCGATCCGTGAACTCCTGCTTGCCCCTTCCGATTTGCGGTCAGCGGAGACGAAGATTGCCATAGCCAAAGCGGCGGGCATCATCAACGCCGATCTTGTTCTCGCAGAAGAAATGGTTTCCAAGCACAAAGCAGCGGCGAAAAAGCCAGCTGCAAAGAAGAAGCCGGCAGCAAAGAAAAAAGCCGCCGCCAAGAAGAAGCCAGTTGCAAAGAAATCGTGACCTTCTCGTTTAATTAGTGCCCCTAATTCTTCCCTAATTGTTTTTGGCAGATGGCGCGGGCATAGACGCAGTCCCGGCGTTCACGATTTCAATTCCTTGTGGCGACGAGCGAGATGCTCTTCACGCCATACTTGCGCGCTGCACCCTGGGCGTTCTTCGAAATGAACAGGTACTGCGGGTTGTCCCTCACTTGCGTCACGCGCAACCCCACTGCCTTGATCGCCGAGGTGTAATCGTCAACCTGCATCGCACCCCCGATGCAAGCGGCCCAGAGCGTCGCGTCGCAGGTGATGCCTTCGGGCAGCTGCGTTTCGGTGACGATGTCGGCAAGGGCAAGCCGTCCTCCCGGCTTGAGCAGTCGCGCGGCTTCGCGGAAGACCGTCCTTTTGTCCGGTGCGAGGTTAATCACGCCGTTGCTGATGACCGCGTCGCACGACGCGTCAGCAAGTCCGGTCGCGTCGATGTAGCCCTTGCGGTAGGTGACGTTGCCGAATCCCGCTGTGGCGCGCAGGCGCTCCGCTTTGGCGAGCTGCTCGTCGGTCATGTCGACGCCGATCACGGTGCCAGTCTTGCCGACCTTGCCGGCGGCGATGAAGCTGTCCATCCCTGACCCGCTGCCGAAATCGACCACCGTCTCGCCCGGCTTCAGGCGAGCGAGGTCAAAGTAGTAGCCCACGCCCGCAAACGAGTCGATGGCTTGGCTCGGGATGGCATCGAGGTCGGCGGGCGCATAGCCGAGCCGCTCCGCGAGCGCACGTCCCATTTCGAAGTGAAACTCGCCTTTCGGAGCGAGGGCTACATCGCGATACATCGCCTTGACCTTCTGTTCGAGCGCAGTCGTGTCGACGCGCCTTGTAAGTTCTATTGTAGTATCCATTTGCGTTCCTCCTGATGGTGATGGAGCCCGTAAAAAATGATATCGCGTGCATCGGCTCCGATACGCTCGCCGAATGTTCAAGGTGAGGGGCGCGCCGCCCGTTGCTTGCCCTTACTTGGTGACAATATCGCCCTTGAGCGAGCCGACAATCTCGAACAGCTCTTTCTGCTCAGCACCAGGCACCTTGAACTTGTCGAGAGTTTTCTGAAAGTCCTTGGCCATCACGCTCCACTCTTTCTCGGTAATATTGAGATGGGTATGAGACTCCTTCATTCCTTTGCCGGTGTATTTGCACGGACCGCCGGTGACCTCGCAAACCAGCTGAGAAACCTGAAACTTCAGGTAAGGTGCGGGAGAGCTCTTCCGTCCGGCATTGATTGCAGGATTTTTGTTCAGTGTTTTGTTTGCCACGAGCCGGTTGACAAAGTCGTCAATCACCACCGTAATGCCCTTGAGTCCGCCTAGTCGCTCATAGAGGGGCTTCTGAGCATCCATTTGCTGTGCTGATGCAAACTGGGCAAAAGATGTAGCTAACACGAACGCCGTTGTTGCAATTGCTATCTTGAGATTCTTCATCTTATTCTCCCGAGTGAGTAGTGAAACCATAGTTGTCGGCAGTTAATTGACCGCAACAGCCACGCGCAAGTAAGTTGCCGGGATAGACGTTGTGTCCTTGCTCGTGCTTTTGTTTTGGCTGAAGAACAGATCTTCCAGCTCTCTTTGCAAATCGTCTGCCCGACCGTTCTTTTCTGCTGCTTCAAAAGCATTCATGGTTGGCCCATAAAATTTCCTGAATGTATCTACGAACTTTGACGGTATGTCGGGGAATTCAAAGGTGTAGGTATCTCTTGCAAAGGAAACGTTCTCCTTGGGTATTCCCGCACCTGCAAATCGCTCGATCACGTGGTTTTCGACGCCCCAGGTCATGGGGCTAATGAAGCCTTCCGGCGGTGGTGGCGAGTAAGCGGAGCTTGTTTTCAGGATTTGCGCCACCAATGTCGGGTCATTGGGAATCCAGTTTCCCATGACGATCCGGCCTCCCGGTCGACTTACGCGCACCATCTCCTTGGCCACATCGAACGGTTTGGGCGCGAACATCGCGCCAAAGATGCTCACGACCATGTCAAAGGATTTGTCCTTGAGTTCGTGCAGGTTGGATGCATCGCCTTCCTGAAACCTGCAATTCGTCAGGCCTTCCTCTTTTACGCGCTTGTTCCCGGCCGCGACCAGATTGCCGGCAATATCTACACCGAGCACATCCGCTCCCAGCCTTGCTTCCGGTAGTGCAGTCGTGCCGTCACCGCAGCCCAAGTCCAGAACCTTGTGGCCATTGCCAATGCCCAGTCCTTTGACGAGTGACTCCCCGCTCTTTCGCATGCTTTGCGCGATGCGCGTGAAGTCGCCTTTTTCCCAAAGTGCCTTGTTCGGATTCATGATAACTCCTTAGAATTGGATTGCTATAAATTCTGCTACAAGCCGTAGCAGCCTATGCGGTATGTAACAGATTCATAGTAGCAATCTCGCTTCCACGATACAGTGACATTTCAACCGGAAAACGTGACCGAGCTACCGAATAAGTGCTAATGTACAATCCGCGACGAGCGACCAGAAACCGTAGGGGGCCGAATCCATGGATGCATTATCTGAGCTGCTGCACTCCATCCGCCTGAGTGGCACCGCATACATCGATGCTGAATTAACGCCGTCCTGGGCTGTTGAAACACCTGCCCCAGCCGATATCGCAGAGCGGGTTGCGCCCGGCGGGAGCCGTATCATCCCTTATCATATGATCGTCGAAGGAACTTGCGTTGTGCAGGTCGCCGGACTTGAGCCCATCACGCTTAACGCGGGCGAGGTCGTTGTTATGCCTCACGGTGATGTGCAGATGCTTTCCAGCAAGATCGGGCTGCCGCATCATCGGATGATAACCGATGAGATCGTTCAGATGATCCAGCGCAATGCCGTATCGAGAATGAAGTATGGCGGTAATGACGGCGATGGCGTCCCGACGAGGCTGGTGTGCGGATTTTTTGCCTGCGACAAATCGCTGTCTGATCATCTCATCCAGCCACTGCCGCGCATGTTCAAGTTCCGCGTCCAAAACAATAGCGCCGCCGCGCTTTTACCGCACGCGATAACTCAATCCGGAAACATGCCTGACAACATCACCAATCCCGGCTCGCAAGCGGTGTTGTGCAAACTCTCCGAACTGCTTTTCGTCGATGCGGTGCGTTCATACGCCGATGCTCTCACCGACCAGGGCGCCAGCTTGCTTGCCGGCCTCAAGGATCGTTACGTAAGCCATGCACTCGCGCTTATGCACCACCAGCCCGGCAGCGACTGGACACTCGATACGCTCGCGCATGAGCTCGGGACGTCACGCACAACACTTGCGGATCACTTTGTGCAGCACATGGGGCGGTCACCGATGCAGTATTTGTCTGAATGGCGGCTGCGCCTGGCTGCCGATGCGCTGGCCGGCGGCGATCATGCCATCAAGAAAATCGCCTCCGATGCCGGGTTCAATTCGTCGACTGCTTTCAGCCGCGCGTTCAAGCGCGAACTTGGCGTATCCCCGGGCGAGTGGAGGCGTGGCGACCGTGCGGATCGCCCGACAAGCTAGAATCAATGCTTGCTGATTTCATGTGAAAAAAGCCCAGCAGCGCCGCGAGCGTCATGACGATTGGTAATTCGGGGAACTCTACCCCTTTGGTTCGTTCCTGGCTGATTGAATTAGTGGTCCCTAATTGTTCACGGTATTTTTTGTTCTGTTGCCCGTTGTAGTGACAGTGTTTATAAGGCGGAAACTTCATTAAGTATGGGTGAGCTTGAAATGGGAAAAAGCAGACTTGAAGCATTCAGTGATGGCGTGATCGCCATCATCATTACCATTATGGTGCTGGAATTGAAGGTGCCGCACGGCGACAGCTTCGAAGCATTGACACCATTATTCCCGGTGTTCTTGAGCTATGTGTTGAGCTTTGTCTACCTTGGGATATATTGGAACAATCACCACCACATGCTGCATACCAGTGACAAGGTAACCGGCCCGATGCTGTGGGCCAACCTTCACCTGCTGTTCTGGTTATCGCTGGTGCCGTTTGCGACCGGATGGATGGGAGAGAATCACTTTGCTGCGGCACCATCGGCGGTCTATGGTGTGGTGCTGCTGATGGCCGCAATCGCGTACTGGATATTGCAGCAGTTGATCATTGCATCGCAGGGCCCGGACCCACTGCTGAAAAAAGCAGTCGGAAGTGATTGGAAAGGCAAGCTATCGCCGGTTCTATACGCTGTTGCCATTGCCCTGGCGTTCTGGTCGCAATGGGTTTCCATTGGCCTGTATGTTTTTGTGGCGCTCATTTGGCTGGTGCCGGACCGGCGTATCGAGCGTGTGCTGTTGAACACCGAAGCATAATCCGACATTCGGTCGGACGGGACTGCCGATCTGATTTCACAGTAGTACCAAATTGGCCCGGTGAATGATTTCGGCATCGCCGCCATAACCAAGCGGGGTTTCGATTTCCTTGCTGGCACAAGTGCGTAGTGAGCATAGGAAACTTATGGTGATAGTGGATAATTTATACGACAATTCGGGTGGCGGGGTATTTCTGTCGTTATCCGAATTATGCTGATAAGGAGAAGCACATGGAAATAATACAAAAGATAATTATTGCCGTTGCGGTGATCCTGGTTGTTGGCGGCCTGATCTGGTTCTTTTTCATAGCGCACTGAGTGACCGTTGCGAGCCGGTAAAAGGCCTGCGGCGGACCAAATCGAAAATCGATGAAATCGATGGGGTCAGCTCAGCCTGGCCCCTTTAATTGCGGTCAGCGGAGACGAAGATCGCCATAGCCAAAGCGGCGGGCATCATCAACGCCGATCTTGTTCTCGCAGAAGAAATGGTTTCCAAGCATAAAGCAGCGGCTAAAAAGCCGCCGCAAAGAAGAAGCCGGCAGCAAAGAAGTCATGATCTTCCCGTTTAATTAGTGGCCTGTCTCAAATTGTTACATCAGGAATCACCATGAACGATCAAACCATGAATAATCAAACCATGAATAATCAAACCAAGAACAATCAAATAGTTCCCATCGCCGTTGTGGCAGCGCAAGTTCCGCCGCGCGCGAAACCCTCGATCTATCCCGAACCGTTCGCTTCGCGTATGGCGGGGCGAGAGAAACGTCCGCTCGGCGACCTGTTCGGCCTTTCAAACTTCGGGGTCAATCTTGTGCGGCTATTGCCCGGCGCAGGCTCGGCTTTGCGGCACGCCCATTCCAGACAAGACGAGTTCGTCTACATATTGCAAGGCGATCCGGTGCTCATCACCGATGCCGGCGAAACACAACTCTCCGCCGGCATGTGCGCGGGATTCAAGTCCGGTACGGGCAATGGACATTGTCTGTTGAATCGCACAAGCGAAGAAGTCATCTACCTGGAGATCGGCGACCGCAGTGCAGGTGATACCGTCGTGTATCCCGACGATGACTTGCAGGCCGTATTCGTCGAAGGCAAATGGCAGTTCGCGCACAAAGGCGGCTCGCCGTATTGAGGCTCGCCAACTCTGCAATGGAGGCAGAAAAATAGTTCGAGCCGTGCCCCTTCTATATTGCATAGCTCAGCTTATTTCTCTCAAAACTCCGCCAGCTTGAATTTAAGTTGCAAAGCCGTTACTTTCGCGGGGACCCAAAACAAATTGATCCCCACGCTTTTATATTCGTAACTTGCCATAGGTATAACAGTCGTTTCAAAATCTGCAGAAGTGTAACCGGTGAAGAACGCGCCCAAGATCCCCAAGTGGACACCAAAGATTTCCAACGGCTGGAACATTGCGCCGAAATAATTGGTTCGATCATCATCACTGTTCATGTATGTGCCCGCCACGATGTTTATATCGTGGGGCATTTCGTAGGATAAGCCGATACCGTTATTATTCTCCCTGAATTGCTCCTGATCCTGGTTGTTATGCCAGGAGCGCAATCCGCTTGTTAACCATAAGGAATCGTCGGCAGCCAACGCCGGCTTGCACAATAACAAAATCAAGATTGTGATGGCCAATGCTGTGAATGATCCAAACGGTTTAGCCATCTCTGAAGACATCTTTCCTTTGTTAACAAACTGCGGTCAATCTATACCCCAACAACCTGATAATCAACATGGCGTATACTGATCTTGCATCAAGGCGCTTGGAGTGGTTAGGCTAGTGGTTTTTCGAATCAAGAGTAATTGCAATTGACCCTGGCCCATTTTTCGCGCATCAGCGAGCAGGACGCTTTCCCTTCCCATCTGCCATTCCCAAGCGTATTATCAACTTGAGCATAAGTATCAGGTATTTCCGGGTTCGCTCGGCTCGGCCTCGTTGTTATTGATCCATTCTTCTACAGGAGACTTTGATCATGAAAAACCTTCAGCCGTTATATACAGCCTGGACCCCTCGTATCTTGGGAATACTGCGGATCATCACAGGATTTCTCTTTCTGCAGCATGGTACGGCAAAATTATTTGGCACCCCACATATCGCCATGTTCGATGGCCTCCAACTGATGTCCCTATTGGGCGTTGCGGGAATCCTGGAGTTGGTGGGCGGGTTGTTGATATTGGTCGGTCTCTGCACCCGGCCAACTGCCTTTATTCTGTCGGGTCAGATGGCCTTTGCTTATTTCATGGCACATGCACCACATGGCTTTCTGCCCATCCTGAACCAGGGCGAGCTTGCTGTTATGTATTGCTTTACCTTTCTTTATTTTGCAGTTGCAGGGGGAGGAGCGTTCAGTCTTGATGCGGTATGTTGCAAGGGTAAAAAGGCGGAATAGTTTTTAGAAGATGCAAGGGGGTTGCATTTAAATCTGGCAAGGACGATAC
>JBARHM010000496.1:0-1717 GCA_049799235.1 Gallionella sp. | reverse complement strand
ATCGATCTGAGCCGCAAGGGCCGCTACGAGTACGTCAACGATGCGTTCTGCCGCACCACCGGTTATGCCCGTGAGGAGCTGATCGGCCAGAGCTACGAGAAGTTCTTCGATCCGGAAACCGTCGATCTCTTGTTCCGCAACTACCACCAGGTCTATCGCACGGGCGAGCCTCTGAAAGCGCTCGAATACTCACTGATCGCGAAGGATGGCACGAAGCGCTTCGTCGAGGAATCGGTGAGCCTGCGAAAAGACGCCTCAGGCGCCGTCGTCGGCTTCATGGGGATCCGGCGCGATGCCACCGCGCGAAGACTGGTGGCGCAGGAACTGGCAGCCGCCAAAGAATCGGCCGAAGCCGCGAACATGGCCAAGAGCGAGTTCCTCGCCAACATGAGCCATGAAATCCGGACGCCGATGAACGGCATCATCGGGATGACCGAGCTGGCGCTCGACACGGAATTGACGCCGTATCAAATCGAATGCCTGTCGACGGTTCGATCGTCGGCCGAGTCGCTGCTGACGATCCTCAACGACATCCTCGACTTCTCCAAGATCGAGTCGCGCAAGCTCGACCTCGAGCAGATTCCGTTCTCGCTCGACACCGTCATCGAGGAAACGGTCAAACCGCTGGCGGTGCGCGCCCATCAGAAGCGTCTCGAGTTCATCACCGACGTGCCGCCGGAGATTCACACCGCGCTCGTCGGCGACCCGGTTCGGCTCCGTCAGATCCTGACCAACCTCCTGGTGAATGCCATCAAGTTCACGGAGCACGGCCACGTGATGTTGACGGTGCGCGAGGAATCGATTCGCGACCGGCGCGTCGCGCTGCGATTTTCCATCGCCGACACCGGCATTGGCATCCCGCGAGAAAAGCACGACACCATCTTCGAAGCATTCAGTCCGGCCGACGGGTCGACGACGCGGCGATTCGGCGGCACCGGCCTTGGCCTCGCGATTTCGTCGACGCTCGTCCGCATGATGGGCGGGCATATCGCCGTGCACAGCACGCCGGGCGAGGGAAGCACGTTTGAATTCAGTCTCGGCTTCAGCCTCACGGCCGATCCGGGCATCCCGCTGCGCACCGCACGGCTGCACAGGGTTCGTACGCTCATCGTCGACGACAACACCGTGAATCGGAGCATCTTCGAGTCGCAACTTCTGCGATGGGGGATGCAGCCGGTGGCGGTTCCCGGGGGCAAAGCAGCGCTCGAGGCGCTCGCCATCGCTTCCCGCCAGGGGATGCCATTCCGCCTGCTGCTGCTCGATGCACAGATGCCGGCACTCGACGGCTTCGATGTCGCGACCGAGATCGCGCGCCGCCCGGAGCTCGCCGGCCTGACCATCATGATGCTCACGTCGGGCGGACGAGATGGCGATTCGGCGCGTTGCCGTGAGCTGGGGATTTCCACCTATCTCCCGAAACCAGTCAAGCAGTCGGATCTCTTCGATGCGATTTGCGGTGCACTGGAAGGTAAGCAGGAGCCCGCGCCGAAACGCGTGCCTGCGCCAATCGCGTCGACCGATCAGGTGCGCCGGATGAAGGTGCTGCTCGCCGAGGACAACATCGTCAACCAGCGTGTCGCGGTCGGCCTGTTACAGCGGCGCGGACACGACGTGACGGTCGTGTCAACCGGCATGGAAGCGCTCGACGCGCTGAAGGGCGGCACGTTCGACGTCGTGCTGATGGATGTGCAGATGCCGGTGATGGGCGGCTTCGAAG
>JBARHM010000495.1:0-2057 GCA_049799235.1 Gallionella sp. | reverse complement strand
ACACCGGCGGCATGGGCGCGTATTCTCCGGCGCCGGTGGTCACGCCGGAAATTCATGCGCGCGTGCTGCGCGAAGTGATACAGCCCGTGGTGCGCGGCATGGAGCAGGAGGGTATTCCCTACACCGGCTTCCTGTATGCGGGGCTTATGATAGACCCGCAGGGCGGAGTCAAGGTGCTCGAATTCAACTGCCGCCTGGGCGATCCCGAAGCACAGCCCATCCTGCTGCGCCTGAAGAGCAATCTGCTGACACTGGTCGATCATGCCGTCAGCGGCACGCTGGATAAAATCGAGGTGGAATGGGACAGGCGCACCGCGCTGGGCGTGGTGCTGGCGGCGGCGAATTATCCCGGCACGCCGCGCAAGGGCGATGTGATCACCGGCTTGCCCAAGCAGGCGAGCGACGATGCGCGGGTATTTCATGCCGGAACGGCGCTGAGAAATGGCGATGTGGTCACCAGCGGCGGCAGGGTGTTGTGTGTCACTGCATTGGGCGACAGCGTGAAGATAGCGCAGCGCCGCGCCTATCAGCTCGCCGACGAGATCCATTTTGAAGGGTGCCAGATGCGCCGAGATATTGGGTACCGTGCAATCAACAGTGGCCGGAAGTAATTGTTTCGACACCGCGCATCCTATCGCCGCATCGCCGCCCACCTCAGACGCGGCGGGCTGATCGCCTATCCTACAGAGTCCTGCTATGGTTTGGGTTGCGACCCGGACAACCGCCGCGCGGTAATGCGTATCCTGAAACTGAAGCACAGGCCACAAAACAAAGGTCTGATCCTGATTGCATCCGAGTATCGCCAAGTCGCACGCTACCTGCAACCTTTGACGGCTGCTGAACAGACAAAACTGAAAGAGACCGGGGCACAGGCAATTACTTATCTTATGCCTGCGAAGGCGAGTTGCCCGCGCTGGTTGCGCGGCGCGCACGATACCCTTGCAGTCCGGCTGACCGCGCATCGGCAAGCCGCACAACTGTGCCGCGGCTTGGATAGTGCGCTGGTTTCCACCAGCGCCAATCGCAGCGGACAGCGTCCCGCCAGAACCTATGCGCAATGCCGGAGTTTGTTCGGACACAAAGTGTGGGTGTTGCCGGGCCGCGTAGGCAAACGCAAAAATCCTTCGACCATCAGGTCATGGGCTGATGGTAACATATTGCGCAATTAAACCTTCTGGAATAACCATGGGCAGTTTCGATTCCGCAGCCGTAAGAGAATATCTGGTTGAGCTTCAGGAACTCATCGTCGAGCGCCTGGAACAAGTCGATGGCAAGAAATTCCTGCGCGACGATTGGGACCGGCCCGAAGGCGGAGGCAGGAGCTGCATCCTCGAAGAAGGCAATGTGCTGGAACGCGGGGGTGTGGCGTTCTCGCACGTGAAGGGGGAAAAGATGCCGCTCTCGGCCACTGCACATCGCCCCGAACTGGCGGGCCGCCGCTGGGAAGCGATGGGCGTGTCGCTGGTGTTACACCCGCGCAACCCTTATGCGCCGACGACGCACATGAACGTGCGCATGTTCGTGGCGATGAAGGAAGGCGCCGATCCGGTGTTCTGGTTCGGCGGCGGCATGGACCTGACGCCGTATTACGGTTTTGCGGAAGATGCGGTGCATTTCCATCAGACCTGCAAGAACTCGCTCGCTCCGTTCGGTGCGGACATGCATGCCAAGTACAAAAAATGGTGCGATGAATATTTCTACATCAAGCATCGCAACGAACCGCGCGGCATCGGCGGCATCTTCTTCGATGATCTGAGCGAGCCCGATTTTGATACCGCGTTTGGCGTCCAGCAAAGCGTCGGCGACCACTTCCTGTCCGCCTATGTTCCTATCCTCGAACGCCGCAAGGATACTCCCTATGGAGATCGCGAACGCGACTTCCAGTTGTACCGGCGCGGCCGCTATGTCGAATTCAATCTGGTGATCGACCGGGGCACCATCTTCGGCCTGCAAACCAGCGGACGCACCGAGTCGATCCTGTTGTCCATGCCGCCGTTGGTGAAATGGCGTTACGACTGGCATCCCGAACAGGGCACTGCGGAAGCCAGGCTTTACGA
>JBARHM010000494.1:0-3838 GCA_049799235.1 Gallionella sp. | reverse complement strand
TAGTTGCACGGCAACGACGGATTACCTCTACCACAACGATGATACAAACAACTTCGTAATTTCAAACTCGTTACCTTTGTTGCTTGCCAAGCTTGATGATTCACTCAAGCCTTCATTCATAAATTACAGCAACATCAACAAGTCAATCTTGGACGGAATTCATGATTTCATATCCAGAATCCCTACTTGCAAAGGTCATGTCAGCAGAATCATGCACCATAACGTCCGCCCCGCTTCATCTGGCGTCGCATTGATTGAGAAGCCGCACGCAGCTGATTTTGGTTCATTCAATGAATACCGAGACTATCTGCGCTTGCGCATCGGCCAATTGTTGATCAACGCACATCATGATGCACGAAACATACCATTGCAGGTTTACTCGACACAATCCAGAGGTTATGACACCACTGCAGTCAATGCCCTCGCCGCTCCTTTTGGGGTTGACCGCGTATTCACCAACCCTGAGTCCAAAGAAAAGCAAAGTTTCTACCTAGGTAGACGATCGCAAGAACCTAGCGACGATGGCGCCGCTATTTGCGCCACTCTGGGATTAACATGCACACCAATTGATCGGCTCAGTTTTGAAAAGGAACCGTTAGCCCATGAAATTTATTACTGGGCGGGATTGGATAACAACAAGGACCTCAACTTGCATGAAATTACGAACTACATCAACAGACCTACGCTGTTGCTAACAGGTCAATATGGTGAATTCTGGTATCCCAGTAATATCGTAGGCGAATATAGATTGCATTTTCTCGACGATGGACTGAAAAAGTGGGACCTGGCTGGCCACGGACTCGCTGAGGTACGATTGAAAACAGGCTTTATACAAGCGGCCATTCCAGTTATCGGATCAAGACGCCGGACGTCAATACTGCGTATCACTGACGATACGGAAATGGATCCCTGGCGTCTTGGCACCCATTACGACCGCCCCATCCCGCGACGTATTGCCGAAGAAGCGGGTGTGCCGCGGGATATGTTCGGGCAGATCAAACTGGCCTCTATCGTGGATCTTCCAACGCCTAATGTACCTATCACTGCTGCACTGCGCGTCGAATTCCTGCATCACTTACGCAAGCATGGGTTGCTTGGCCGCGTGGGTGCTTCTCTGCTTCCTATGGTGCAACGTTTCAACAACTGGGTTTATTGGACCAATCCCAACCGCTATTTCAATGACCGGCTTAAGCACCCGCTGCTTTGGTATATTGGCTACATTTGGGCCCGTTATTTCGGTCAACCGCTTCGTATCCGAATGGTCTGGACCCGGATAGATTCATTTCTATATGCCTTCTGTGTCAACAAGGTACGTAATGAATATGCAGAGTACCTCGATAAAATGAAGTCGGCTGGGAATGCTTCAGACTCATCAAAGCCAGCCGCTCATGCAACATCGAGCTTGAAGACAGGAAGGCATTAGCCAATATGGAAGTTGGCCTTGTTTGTGTCTTTTCACCCGACCCTCATGTGCGCGCTCATGTCGACGACATGGCTCGGCAACTGGTGCCTATTGAGCACGCAAAGCAAGAAGGTTTTGATGAGTTACTGATTGCCTTGCGGGCACGAATCGTACCTTGGGTAAATCATCCTGTTGTCCATGACCCTGCTACCAAGTCCCGCCTAATCCTGTTAGGGCGTGCATGGCTGGACAACCGGGATATTAGAGCTGAAGCACTCCTGCAGAATTACTTGCGAGATGGGGAGATTGCGCTCACCCATCTGGGCGGCTCCTTCGCAATACTGCTCTGGCAACCCTTCGCCGAGACCCTACATGTTGTCACGGATCGGCTGGGTACAAAAAAAATCTATGCCTGGCGCACAGCAGAATCCACTTTGCTGGCCACTGAGCTCCGAGCACTGCTAGGCCACCCCCAAGTACCGCGTGTGATCGACGAAGTCGCCGTGGGACAGTTTCTCATCACCAGCCATCTGGTGGATAACCGCTCGTTGATCAGCAATGTGAATGTACTTCCGCCTGGCACGATCACCCGTATTGATCGCTCAGGCGTGTCAACACACTTCTACTGGAGACCACGAATCGCCCCCGCCCTTGATGACGGCCTCGATGCTTGGGCAGACCGGCTGGCCAGCGTTCTTTCTCCCGCAGTACAGGCACGCTGCGGTGACACGCCGCCTCTGTTGCCCCTATCCGGCGGTTTGGATTCGCGCTCCGTGGCCGCGTTTATCCCACCTAATTTGGCATCCGCCGCCACTGCTTGCTCTTTTGGCCATCCCCATTGCTACGATGTCCGTTACGGCCGGCGCGTAGCCCATGTGCTGGGCGCGACTTTTACGCGCCTGCCTGTCCCAGATGATTTTTTTCGCCGATATCTAAAACCTGTTCTGGCGATGTGCGATGGGGAGGTCTCCATCGAAGCGCTGCCTATATACCGCCTTATTGAGATGGGACGACCCGGGCAGACCATGCTGATGGGTTTTTTGGGCGATGCCCTTTCTGGCGGGCATTTGCTGGGTTTGGAACGTACCCAGAACACGAAAGATGCCTTGAATGTTATATGGCGCAAGAGATATCAGGGACAAGGTTTCTCCGAACAATTATTAGAGTGCGTGCTGCTGCCGGAACGATATCAGGCGATTAAGGGACATACCCGCACACTCCTGCAATTTGCCTTAAACAATGCTGATGCCCCAACACTAGACGAGAAGGCTTTGGTCGTAGAGCTTCATCATCGACAATCACGCTACATCAGCTATTTCGGTCGTTTGCTCAGTTCCCGCTATCATGTCGAAAACCCGCTCCTGGACCTGGATGTGCTGGATACCTTTCTTGCCATGCCACTCGCCCACAGAAAAGGGCAGCGTGCTTACCGGCGCATGCTGGTCAGGCACGCTCCCCGGCTTGCCGCTGTGCCTGAGAACAAAACTCATAGGCCGGTCACCTATGCGGATAGGCATGGGATGTTTGATGCGCCAAAGATAATTGGCACCGCTTCTCATTTACCCGCAGGAGTGCAGTGGCGAATAAATAACGCCCAGCAAATGCTTGGCGACTTGCTCGTGACTGTTTCAGAAGGATGGTTGGGCCCCCATAATCGCGACTATTATGTTCATCATGAAGAAAGTATCCGTCGCATCGATCCAGAATGGTTTCAAAACAGGTTGCTCAACAATCCACTTGCAGCAGATTGGTTTCATGTGCCCACTCTGGAAAAATTGGTAGAGGAACACATGGCCCGCAAGCAGGATCATTCTGTCCGTATCAACAACGTGGTGGCTTTTCTGGAGTGGCGTGGGACCTTGGGTGCTTGAGAGTTGCTGATAATATTAAATGCGATAATTCAGGAAGCTAAATGGAAAAACATTTTGTTAGAAGTCTGTTAATTGGATCAGCCGTCGGGATCATGGGGGGTGGTATGACAGCCCTTGGTACAAGCCTTGGATTCACATCATTTTCTGCCATTTGGCCAGTAATGATCACTTGCGGAGTGGTTGGCGCATTAATCCATAATGCCAAGCAGGCAGTCACCGGCCTGATGGATAATCGTACGTATACTTTGAGGAATCGCCTCGAAAGAATTAGACGGGATATAGGTGATATACACGGGCTTGTCCGGCTCGGCGCCTACACGCAAGACTTGCCACTACCCATAGGGGGTGGATGGGCTCTTACAGGCGATGCTGTGGCTTTGCTGGCGCGTGTGGCGTTGGTTCGCAAGCCTGAAGCAATCCTAGAACTTGGGTCCGGCGTCTCGACCCTGATTTTGGGGCAAATATTGAAAAGGAACGGGCGGGGTCGTCTGCTCTCCGTGGATCATGATCCCATGTGGGCTAACCAGACACGCGAATACGTCGAGTTCCTGGGGCTCCAGGACGT
>JBARHM010000493.1:0-1919 GCA_049799235.1 Gallionella sp. | reverse complement strand
TCGCTTCATTTGTTCGCGCTTTCTATCTGCGTCACTTGGCGGGGCAAGTACTGAACGCAATGCCGGGATAAACGTCATTTCCAGAATCAGCGCGGCGAGTATGCCTATGCCGGTAAAAATTCCGAAGGTGCGGATGGTGCTGATCTTGAACACCACCAGGGAAAAGAATCCCAGGGAAGCGACCACACCGGCGGCTATCATGACTGGTCCGACGCGGATCAGAGAGGCTATGACTGCCTGATAATTGGCATCTTTGGGGGAAAGGTCAGTTGTGTCACGCAAGCGGTAATATTCTTCGTAATAGCGCTTGAGTAATTGCACAGCATGACCTGTTGCCACCGCCAGGATCAGGATGGGGGTTGCAGAGTTGAACACATCCATCGGAACGCCGGAAGCACCCATCACCCCGACCCCCCAGGCTACTGCAAGACCCGCCGTAAGAAGCGGCAAGATGAGCCCTTGCTTTGTCCGAAAAGCTTCAAAAAGAACCAGGCTCAAAACCAGGATGGCAATCGGAAAAAGAAACGCCATACGCTCTGAATAGATTTCAATGCGGGCAAGAAAGCTCGGAATGCCTCCCACGTTGATTTCAATCCGAGGATCCCGTTCATGCTCGATGACGGACTCCACTTTATCCATGATTGCCCGGAAACCTCCCGGCCCTTCCTTGAATTCCACGAGAATGGCTGCCATTTTCGCGTCCCTGGACACGATGGAATTGGAATAAACCGGGTTTTTCTCGACTGCGCCTCTTAGTTCGCTAATTTGCGAGGCGGTAGTGGGAATGTTCGACATGAGTGGCCTGACTTCCAGACCTTCTGCCGAACCAATAATATTCTTGGCACGTCTGGAGGAAAGACTCAGCAGATTTTCTTTAACCACTCCAGGTGTCTGGAGAAATGCGGCAGTCATTCGCTGAATCTTCTCGAGCACTACATGCTGATAGATATCGCCTTGTTTCGGAGTGAGCCCTATCACAACCACATACTTCGACCCGAATATCTTTTCAACGGCATTGCTCGTCGCCACATAAGGATGAGACTGGGGAAGCATGGTATTGGGATCGATAATAATCTCTAGATTTTTCGCCTGGATGACTGCAGTAATTGTGATTACTAACGTCAAGGCTATGACTGCGTATCGGTAGCGAAGAATCAACTCTATGTAGCGCCGCATGTTTACCTCTTTGCTGATCAGACGCGCGGAATTACTCAATAAAAGGTGATGCTGAAACAACATGCCTGATTACATGCCCGCTTGTGAGACTTTATTTCGCCCCAACTTGTTGATTTATGAATAAGTAAACAATTTATGTAAGGAGAATATGGACAAATTCTTTACTCCGGCAGCTAGACTTATTCTAGAGTAATTTTGCGCAGGGTAGTCTATCTCTTTCGCGAATTAGCACCTTTTGGAATTCAAGTCGGAAGGAGGGGCTGTACCATCAAAATTAATTCAAGGCCGCCCTTTTTGGAGGCGATTCAACCCCTTCTTGTGTTTCCTCCAAGAATATCATGGCGTAATGCTTACTAGAGCTGGTTCAGGCGGGTAAGCTGAGGACTTTTGCCTCCAACTTAGTACAGAATTTACACATAGAAAAACCCCTTGGCAAAAGGACCTTGGGGTTCGTAGGAACCAGTTAACTGCCTAATCAGGCTTGCTTACGATCACGGCTAACCATGCCCAGATCCAACATGCAAATGTCCAAGTAACGCGACACATTCTGGTTATGGAACTCCGCACGCTCGGTGAAACAGGGGTACAGCGTTGGGTGTTACATGTCGCCGCAGACTACAACTGCTTCAGCAGTGCTCGAGCCTCCTCTATCTTGGCAAAACTCTTTCCGGTAGCTAATAGTTGCTCAAGCTCCTTGCGCGCCTTGGCCTTGTCGCCTGATTTAACCAAGCCGAGCACGAAAT
>JBARHM010000492.1:0-3643 GCA_049799235.1 Gallionella sp. | reverse complement strand
GTGATGATGCTCGTCCAGCTTGCGTATCTGGCGGATGCGCGCAACGGCATCCTTGTCGTCCAGATGACAGCCCAGCGCGTAACAGGAATCAGTAGGATACACCACGACCCCGCCTTCACGCAGCACTGCAGCCGCCTGGCGGATCAGGCGCGGATTGGGATTGTCGGGGTGGATGGTGAAAAACTGCGACATCAGGCAGCCGTCAAAGTGGGGATTTGCTGCCAGCTCTCCCACACCGGGCGGCAACCCAGCGGAAAGTCCGGCAATCTTCCCATGTCGCGGTAGCTCTCGCCAGGACCGTGAAAGTCCGAACCGCAGGAACACAAGAGGCCGAATTCTTCGGCATAGCGCGCGAACTCTGCATACTGTTCAGGAGTGTGGCTACCGGTCACCACCTCGATCGCCAGACCACCGAAATCGACGAACTCGGCGAGCAGTTCGCGCATGGTCTTCCTGCCCATGCCGACGTGCCCGCTCATGTAACGGCCGGGATGGGCCAGCACCGCCACCCCGCCGCTGCCGCGTATCCAGCCGATCGCATCCGCCAAAGCGGACCATTGATGCGGCACATAGCCGGGTTTGCCCTTCACCAGATAACGGTTGAACACGCTCTTCACGTCCTTGCAATGCCCGGCTTCGACCAGATAACGCGCGAAATGGGTGCGGCTTATCATGTTCGGATTACTCGCGTAGTGATACGCTCCTTCCAGCACTCCGCCGATGCCGATCTTGGCCAATTCGTCGGACATCTTCTGCGCGCGCAGTCCGCGGCCGCTGCGCACTACTCGCAAGCCTTCGACCAGCGGCGGATATTCCGGAGTTATGCCCAAACCCACGATATGCAAGGTGTGGCTGCGCCATGACACGGAAATCTCCACTCCGTTGATGAAGGTCATGCCATGCCGGGTCGCGGCGCTGCGCGCTTCTTCCAGACCATCCATATCATCGTGGTCGGTCAAGGCCAGCACTTTCACGCCGCGAGATGCCGCACGCTCAACGACTTCGGTCGGAGTGAGCGTGCCATCGGAGATATTGGAATGGCAATGCAGGTCGTAATCAAGCATCTAGGTACCTCTGGCAATTGTCATGAGCAAGCCGGAGTGCAAGAAGCCACGCATAACCAGCGACTCGCCCGCTAGCGGGCTTAGTCGAATGGCTAGTAGTTTTATCAGTGAGCGACGAGAAAACATGCACTAGCATGTTTCGGCGAAGACTAACCTTCAGGTTATGTCGTAGCCACAACCTTATCAGGTAGACGCACCCGCAAGAGGTAGGCCGCGCGGTACCCGTAGCTGAGGCTACGACCGCTGCGCACAGGAACGAACGAGCACGCGACGCCGCGAGCAGAAGGATGGCTGCATAGCAGCCGAGCACCCACCGGCCTACTCCTTGCGGGTGAATCCGGCTGCGCAATAGATTGACGGAGGTACTCAAGCGTCACCGCCGCCTTTCTTCATGACCTTCCCCTCTTCAGCGCGCTTGCGGCGCACCTCCTTGGGGTCGGCGATCAACGGGCGATAGATCTCGATGCGGTCCTTGTCCCGCAAGACGGTATCTGCTTTGGTAAGTTTCCCGAATATTCCCAGCTTGTTCACCTTGAGGTCTATCTCGGGATATTTCTGGAGAATGCCGCTGGCCTGAACCGCTTCAGCCACGGTCGTGCCCGACGCCACCGGCTGCCTGAGCAGCGCTTGTTCGCCGGGCAGTGCGTACACCACCTCGATAATAATATTGTCGCTCATGCGTTCGTATAAACCTTTTCAGCACGTTGTATGAAAGCATCCATAAAACTGTTGGCGATGTAATAGAACACCGGCCCTACCAGTTTTTCCAGCAGCTTGCTGGAAAACTCATAATGCAGGCGAAATTGTATTTTACAGGCTGTCGGGCTCAAAGGGATGAATTGCCAGCAGCCGTCCAGATGCCGGAACGGACCCTGCTGCAGCGTGATGTCGATCTGTTCCGGAGGCTTGCGCACGTTTTCGGTCGTGAAGCTCTGCTTGATATGATGGTAGTCGATGTGGATAGTGGCGTGCACCGTTGCTCCATCCAGCCCGGTGACACTGGCCCCGCCGCACCACGGCAGGAACTGCGGGTATTCTTCCACACCGTCCACCAGATTGAACATCTGTTCCGCGCTGTATGGAACCAGTACCGTTTTTTCCACTAACGCCATTGCTTGTCCAGGATACTTACCAAAGGGGTTGCGATTCCAAAGACTGGTAGAATAACCGAACACTGCGCAAAACTCACCTAAGTCGAACATCAATGAGCATAGTACAAAATAAAAAGGCCTTTCACGAATACTTCATCGAGGATAAATACGAGGCCGGCATCATGCTGGAAGGCTGGGAAGTCAAGGCGATCCGCGCCGGACGCGCTCAACTTAAAGAGGCTTACGTCACGGTAAAGAATGGCGAGTTATATTTGTTCGGCTCGCACATCAGCCCGTTGCTCAATGCCTCAACGCACATTCATCCCGACCCGGTGCGCACCCGTAAGCTGCTGCTGCACAAACTGGAAATTGACAGGATCATCGGCAAGGTACAGCGCGCCGGTTACACCCTGATGCCGCTGGACATGCACTACAAGAACGGGCGTGTCAAACTTGAGATCGGCCTCGCCAAAGGCAAGAAGCAGCACGACAAGAGAGCCACTGAAAAGGAACGCGAAGGCAAGCGCGAGGCGCAGCAGGCGATGAAAAAATTGAGGCGAGGCTGAACATGTCCACCGCTCAACCCGCAAACCATCAAACCGCCTACCTCGCCGGAGGCTGCTTCTGGGGCATGGAAGAACTCGTGCGCCAGATTCCAGGCGTAATCAAAACCGAAGTCGGCTATAGCGGCGGCAATGTTCCGAATGCCACTTATGAGATCGTGAAGACCGGACGGACCGGCTACGCTGAATCACTAAAGGTGGTGTTTGACCCGCAACAGCTCAGCTACCGGCACCTGTTGTTCGAGTTCTTCCGCATGCACGACCCGACCACGATAAACCGGCAAGGCAACGACAACGGTACGCAATACCGTTCAGCGATCTTTTACGTCGATGAAGAACAGAGACAAACCGCCGAACAGGTCATCAGTACCGTGGACGCCTCCGGGGAATGGAAGACCAAAGTCGCCACTGAAGTCGTGCCATTCAAGGAGTTTTACCGTGCCGAGGAATATCACCAGAAGTATCTGATAACACATCCTCATGGCTACACCTGCCACTATGTGCGAAGACTTGATTTAGGTGAAGGGAAGTAATTAAACCAGTATCGGCAGTTGGGAACCAGCGATAATGTATCAATGGGGTTCAACATGTTATTGCGAAGATATTTCCGCGAAGGCGAGTATACAGTCCAAATAGAAACTGCAGAATCAATGGGGTTTGCTCAGCCTCGAATGCTCCTGAACTGTACAGACTTCCTGTCCCCGCCCCTTGCCTTCGGCTCAACCCGTCTGTCCAGTTTCTGCTGAATCCGCTGCTTGAAACGATCATTGCCCAGCACCCAAGCCTTATTGGTCGCTTCCCTTATTTCGGCGACGCTGCTTTCCGGGATGTGATGCCTGAATAGCTGGCGGTAGGCAGCCTGGCGCGCCTCGTCGGTCTTGCCCAAACGCCGGTATTCGAGATGCGGAGTCAGCAGCTCATCCGG
>JBARHM010000491.1:0-2177 GCA_049799235.1 Gallionella sp. | reverse complement strand
CTGGACACACACTTGCTGGCGCTCACCCAGCAATATGGCATGTGGGTGTACGCCATCCTGTTTCTGATCATCTATTGCGAAACCGGACTGGTGATCACCCCGTTCCTGCCGGGTGATTCGCTGCTGTTCGTGGCGGGGGCGTTGTGCGGAATGGGAGCGCTGCAGTTGGAATTGCTTGTACCGTTGCTGGTGCTGGCTGCATTCAGCGGCGACAACACCAACTACTGGATAGGACGATTGGTTGGGGTGCGTCTGCTCAGCCGACCCAACTCAAGGCTGATCAAGCGCGAGCACCTCGACAAGACACATGCTTTCTACGAAAAACACGGTGGCAAGACCATCATCTTCGCGCGCTTTTTGCCCATCATTCGCACCTTTGCGCCGTTTGTCGCCGGCATCGGGCTGATGCGCTATCGGCTGTTCGTGCTATTCAGCGCGCTGGGCGGTGTGGCGTGGATCACCAGCCTTACCGTGGCTGGCTATTTCTTTGGCAACATCCCGTTAGTGAAAAACAACCTTACGCTGATCATCATAGGTATCATAGTGATCACACTGCTTCCGGCAGTGCTCGAGTTTATTCGTCATCGCAAGCAGGCTGCGTAAGGATTACAGGTACCCATCCAGTGCGGATTGATTGCCGGCATGTTGATTTTTCCACAGGTTTCATTCGGGTTGTTGATAGGGTAATCTACCCACCATGCAGAGAATCAAATCATTTTCCTTATGTTGAGGAGCTTTGAATCGATGAAGCGTCCATTCAGTTTGATATTGCTGCTGGGATTTTACAGCCTCAGTGTCGGAGCAGCCGAAAATCCCATCACCCCGGTTGTCGACCCGGAATCAGAGGCTGCATCTTCCCGCTACAGCTACACCCTGCTGGGAGACTGGGGCGGCACACGCAGAACGATGAGCGCGCACGGATATGACTGGGAGATCGTCTACAAGCTCGATGTGCTCAGCAAAGTTAGCCAGCCTAATCCAAAAACTTACGCCCTGGATAACCTGGATATCATACTTTCATTGGATGGCGAAAAGATCTTCGGACTCAAGGGCAGCAGCGCGATGCTGCATATCCTGAGCAATCACGGTGATAAACCGGCAGTGGATGGCGACCGTCTGCCACATGGAGTGGATAACATCGAAACACCAGAGGGCGCCAATACCACCAAGATTTACCAGGCCGGAATACAGCAAACTTTTCTGGATGATCAGTTGTCGGTGCTGGTCGGACTGTATGATCTGAACTCTGAATTTTATGTGACCGAGTCATCCAAAATATTCATCCATCCGACCTTCGGCATCGGCGCGGAAATGGCTGGCACCGGACAGAACGGCCCGTCTGTCTTTCCTACGACCTCTGTTGGGGTACGCGCCAAAGCGGAAACGGCCGGCTACTATTTGCAGGCGGTTGTTCTGGACGGGGTGCCAGGCGATCCTAACAACCTCCATGGCACCCATGTGCAATTCAACAAGGGGGATGGTGCGCTGGATGTGATTGAAGGTGCCATACCGCTGAGCGTGCCGGAAAATGCGCATGACAACAAAGTGGCGCTGGGTGTTTGGCAATATACCGCCCGCTTCGACGATTGGGTCGACAAGGACATCAACGGCAATCCGGCCAAGAGCAGGAGTCATGGTTACTATGCCGTGATAGAAAAAGTGTTGCGCTACAAACCCGGCAGCAACGATGAAAGCATCAATGGTTTTGTGCGGGTAGGAAAGACTAACGCTGACGCTGAACCATCCGAATTCGATATGGCATTGGGTACGGGCCTGGTATTTTCGGGCCTGTTTGCCGGGCATGACCAGGATCAATTGGGTATCGCCTATGCGCAGGAACGCAACGGCGAAAAATACCGCGCTGCTTCAGGTAACACAGCTGCTAATGAAAAATCATTCGAATTGACTTATCGTTACCTGACGATGCCGGGCTTGGTGCTGCAACCGATAGCCCAGTATCTGCTCAACCACAGTAACGACCCTGCTCAAGATAAAACCTGGTGGCTGGGCATGCGCTTCGAAGTTACGTTTTAACCGGGGTATTCCCGCCATCCAAGGACCGAGGCTGACCGGTCAAAGATCTGTTTTACTTAGTTGGCCGCCTTGCCTGATCAGCCAAACCTGCCTGTGATGTAGTGGCTACGGCCGCCGCTTCGCGGCTTAACATTCGCAAAGCT
>JBARHM010000490.1:0-4193 GCA_049799235.1 Gallionella sp. | reverse complement strand
GTGGTGTTTTCCTTTCCCACTTCAATGCGCTTGGCCTGGCCGAGATTTTTCAGCGTGGCCTTCTCCAGCGTTAAGCCGACTTCCTCGGCGATCACCTCGCCGCCGGTGAGAATCGCGATGTCGTCCAGCATCGCGCGGCGGCGATCGCCGAATCCCGGCGCCTTGACCGCAACGGTCTTCAGGATGCCGCGAATGTTGTTGATCACCAGAGTCGCCAGCGCTTCGCCCTCTACATCCTCGGCGATGATCAGCAGCGGTCGCCCGGCCTTGGAGACATGTTCCAGCAGCGGCAGCAAATCGCGGATGTTGCTGATCTTCTTGTCGTGCAACAGGATGTAAGGTTCATCCAGCGCGACGATCTGCTTGTCCGGGTTGGTGATGAAATAAGGCGACAGATAGCCGCGATCAAACTGCATCCCTTCCACCATTTCCAACTCGTTCTGCAAACTCTTGCCGTCTTCGATCGTGATGACGCCTTCCTTGCCGACCTTTTCCATGGCCTGTGCGATGATCTCTCCGACAGTGTTATCGGCATTGGCGGAAATGGCCCCGACCTGGGATATCTCCTTGCTCGTTGTGCATGGCTTGGAAATCCTGTGCAACTGCTCGACGGTTGCGGCGACCGCCTTGTCTATGCCGCGCTTCAGGTCCATCGGGTTCATGCCGGCCGCGACGAATTTCATTCCTTCCCGGACGATCGCCTGCGCCAGCACGGTAGCAGTGGTCGTGCCGTCACCCGCCACATCGGAGGTCTTGCTGGCGACCTCCTTCGCCATTTGAGCGCCCATGTTCTCGAACTTGTCCTTGAGCTCGATCTCCTTCGCGACGATTACACCGGAATTGGCCACCAGCGGCGGCCCATAGCTGCGGTTCAGGATCACGTTGCGGCCGCGCGGACCCAGCGTCACCTTGACCGCATCCGCCAGAACATTCACACCCTCGACAATCTTGGCACGGGCAGCATCGTGAAACAAAACCTGTTTCGCCGTCATGAGAATCTCCAGAATGAATGCCGCGCGAGTAGTGCAATCTTTACAGCATGACTATCTCATGCCCAGCTGCCGCATACGGGCAGCCGGGTAACGATCAAGAGATGGAGATTTCCTTGCGTGACGATCCGGGTTTCTTGGGCAATGTGAGCTCGAGAACGCCGTCGGCATACTTGGCCTGAACCTTGGCTTGATCCACTTCGTCAGCCAGAGTGAAGCTGCGTGAAGCCATGCCGTAGCTGCGCTCGCTGCGGATCACCTTCTCGCCCTCTTTTTCTTCCTTCTCTTTCTTGACCTCGGCGCTGATGGAAACCCGGTTGCCTTCGATGCTGACGTGGATGTCATCCTTCTTCACACCCGGGATCTCCGCCTTGATCTTGTAATCTCCATTCGATTCCTTCACGTCCATCTTGATCTGTGGCTCGATCGCCATACCGCCGCGAAAAGCCGGCCGCATCATGAACTTGTTGAACACGTCATCCATGTCCCAAAATGGGTCGAAACGTGAAAGTTCTCTGAATGGATCATAACGAGTAATGTTATTCATCATATTTCTCCTTATCAAAAAAACGGGAAACGCTCCCGACATTCTTTTACAACATGCATTGTACTAATCGCCGACCGCATGGCACTTCTCGTATTGAACAGATCATTCAACTCACTGCGACATCGATCGCCTTGGTCTTGGCCTTGACGGTCTTGTTAAGCGTGACATTGAGCATGCCATCCTTGAACTCTGCCTTCACAGAGGCTTCATCTGCGTCATCGGGCATGCGGAAACTGCGCACGAATTTGCCGTAGGATCGTTCGATGCAGTGATGCCTGTTGCCCTTCTCCTCCTTTTCCATCCTGCGTTCACCCTGCATCGTGAGCATGCCGTCCTGAACGTAGACCTTAACGTCTTCCTTGTTCACGCCAGGTATCTCGGCTTTGATCAGGTATGCGTCGTCCGTCTCGCTGACGTCTGTGGTAGGCGACCAGTCAGCTATTGTCAGTGGTTCCTGGCTGGATTTTGCCGGGGAAGAAAACCTCCCGAAGATGCGATTCAGCCGGTTGGAGATATCTTCCAGTTCAGATGAAGGATCCCACTTGATGAGGTTCATGATAGCGCTCCGGCCTGGGCAGCTGCGAAACAGTCATTTCTCCAGATACAATTCGCTTGATCGCACACGCCATCATATGCAGTGGCAAAACAATCGAAATTGCCTTCTTCGGCTTGTATCAATTTGATCAGTTCGGTTTTAGAGTGCTTGCCCGGATGTAAACCTTGCGTCTTTGCGATGTTGCGCACCTCTTCAATATTCATGATGTTCTCCTGTTTGAGTAAGATTCCGGCAATTCGATCACCTGGTGGATATCGGAATGGATGTAGCTTTTTATGCCTTGCATTTTGACCACACCGACAGGATTAAAATATCGGCGTATTGCTGTATTTTCAATCAGACAATATTGCAATATTGCATCGGTGTTTGTCCTATGCCGTCGGATTGGCGCGGGATGCGGGGTTTGCGGAAAATCCCCATGCAGCGCAGGGCTGCTCAAACTGTCGATTCGTTGCGCCAACCCGTGTGAAGCCGGAAACATGGCGTTACCGGATAACGTGGTTCAGGCTACGTTGGGCAACACACCGCAAGCCGGCGTTATGGTTTGAAGCGCAGGATGGAAGCTGCTGCGCAGCAGCGAAATGAACACGCTGTCGCAGAGACGGCGCGAATTTGGTGTAGCGGGGTCTTTAGTTCAACAATCCACTCTGGACCACGTAATAGGTCAATTCGGCATTGTTCTTTAATTTCATCTTGGCAAGGATGTGCGCGCGGTAGGTGCTGACCGTTTTGACGCTCAGCGACAGGTTCCTGGCAATGTCGGATACCTTGTTTCCGGAGCCGATCAGCTTCAGAACCTGGAATTCCCTGTCGCTCAATGCCGCATGCAATGGTTTGCTCGAATCTGTACTGCATTCCTGAAGCAACAATTCGGCAAGTGTGTTGTTGATATGTTTTTTTCCCTCATATACGTTTCGGATTGCCCCGACCAGCTGTTCCGGTGCAACGTCCTTGGTCAGGTAGCCCGAAGCGCCCGCCTTCATCAGTCGCACGGCGTATTGATCCTCTTCGTACATGCTCAGGATCAGAACCTTGGCATCATTGTCATGGGCGATGATCTGTTTGAGCGTGTCACCCCCGCCTATCTCGGGCATCGAAATATCGAGCAGCATCACATCCCAACCCAGTGCGTGGCTCATATTCAGCGCCTCGGCTCCGCTGCCGGCTTCGCCAACGACTTCTATACCCTCAGCCTCTTCCAGTATCCTTTTCAGCCCCTGGCGAACCACGGCATGGTCGTCAACAATAAATACCCGGATCACACCGCCTCCTATCCAATAATGATAATTGATGCAATGGTAGTAATCATGATTCTTCGATGCTAGCCCGACTGGTTGAGGTTGAGAGAGGAATACGTAGCGACACACGGGTTCCAAGGTGAGGCTTGCTTTCGATCGTGGCGATTCCGCCTATCATCAGTGCGCGCTCCTTGATGCCGATCAGGCCAAAAGACCTCTCCTTGCGACCCGTGTCAAATCCGATCCCATTGTCCACAATTTCGACCTGTAGCGCATCTCCCTTCAGCGAAAACAGGATATCGACTTTGCTTGCCTGCGCATGACGTGCAACATTGTTCAGTGATTCCTGGACGATCCGGAAGATGGTGACGGACTGATCTTCATTGAGCGTAAAATCCTGCTCTGGCATAACAACAGCGCATTTGATCTCGGTATCGCGCTGGAATCGATTGACGTAATCCATGACCGCCGCGATCAGGCCGACATCATTGAGCAGGTTTGGCCGCAAATCGGAAACGACCTGACGAACGGTTTTGATCCCGTCCGATACCAGTTCGGATATATGACCTACCTCGGCTGCAAGATGCGGCATCCCGTCAGGCAGCTTGGACGCAAGCCAGGCGATCCTCATTTTCAGCGCCGCCAGTGTCGCCCCCATCTCGTCATGCAGGTTCCGTGCGATCTGAGTCCGCTCTTCCGCCCTGACATTTTCCAGGTGCAGCGCAAGCCGTTGCAGTTCCTTATAAGACTCGTCCAGCCTGAGCCCTGACATTTTCAACTCGGAAATGTCTGCCGCGATACCCAGTGTATTGATGGAACCATCGGGCTGCAGCATGGGACGCTTGATTATCAGAAACCAGTGT
>JBARHM010000489.1:0-3039 GCA_049799235.1 Gallionella sp. | reverse complement strand
GGCATTGGTTGATCGTATTGTTGGTGGTTGTGCTGATCTTCGGCACCAAGAAATTGCGCAATATCGGCAGCGATTTGGGCGGTGCGGTCAAGGGCTTCAAGGAAGGCATGAAGAGCGAAGATGAAGCTGCGAAGCAGCTTAAAGAAGGCGGCCAGACCATCGAAGGCGAAGTGAAAGACAAGACCCACACCAAAGTGTGAACGTGCTGAAAGATCTTCGGCACTCACGGCACTTTTCAACGCTCTGCAATGGTTAACGTTAAATCATGGGTGCCTCTAAAAAATCAGAGTTCGCCCAAATGCAAGGCGCAGGGAAAATTTCGCCGCGCCGCATATGATTGATATGTAAGCAAGGGTTTTTTTGCAACGCAGCAGTTGGGATGAAATCTGGATTTTTAGAGGTGCCCTCATGTTCGACTTCAGCTTCCCGGAACTAATGGTGGTGATGGTGGTGGCGCTCATCGTCATCGGACCGGAACGTCTGCCGAAAGTGGCGCGTACCCTGGGGCACCTGTGGGGGCGCGCGCAACGCTATGTGAATGGCGTCAAAGCCGACATTGAGCGCGACATGGCGGTAGAGGAATTTCGCCAGTTGCAGCAAAAAGTGCAAGCCGAAGCCAGTGCGGTGGAGAACTCGTTTCAGGAAGCTGCGCAAACAGCGGATCAGCAAGCGAAAGAAATCACCGAAGCGGTTGCAAAGCTTTCATCAACCAGCGATTCAGCTCAAACCAGTCAAGCGGCACAACAACCGGAGCAATCTGTTGGATCCCCATCCGCGACACCAACTGTCAAAAATTCCGAATGAACACCAGCGCCAGTTTCATCTCGCACTTGATCGAATTGCGCACCCGCTTGATGCATTCAGCCATCGCTTTGCTGCTGGTGTTCATCTGCTTGTTCCCGTGGGCGTCCGATCTTTATGCGCTATTGGCACGACCCATGTTGGCGAAGCTGCCCAAGGGCGGACAGATGATCGCAACCGATGTCACTACGCCGTTCTTCGTGCCACTCAAGGTGGCGTTGATGGCCGCGTTCCTGATTTCATTGCCGTATATCCTCTACCAGATATGGCGATTTGTCGCTCCCGGTTTGTATGCCCATGAGAAGAGGATGGTGTGGCCGCTGATCATCGTCAGCACAGCTTTGTTCTTCTGTGGCATGGCGTTCGCCTATTTCGTCGTGTTTCCGGTGGTATTCGGTTTCATCACTGCTTCCGCGCCTCAAGGCGTGGCAGTGATGACCGATATCGACAAATACCTCAGCTTTGTGCTCGCGATGTTCATGGCGTTCGGTATTACCTTCCAGGTTCCTGTGGCGGTAGTCTTGATGGTTCGGATGGGCTTCGTATCGGTGGCGAAATTGCGTGAGATCCGCCCCTATGTTGTGGTCGGCGCATTCGTGGTCGGGGCGATCTTCACTCCTCCGGATGTGGTTTCGCAGCTTATGCTTGCGATACCGTTATGGCTGCTTTATGAGGCAGGTATCGTGGTTGCCTCGTGGGTGGGCAAGGGTAATCCGAGGCAAGCCGAGTCTCTATAGGCAATATTGATTCAGGGAACTGTTATTGAGTCCTGGGTTTCGGCCGTTTGCCGATTTTCAGCTTCAGGCTGATCGCCTCTCCGTCGCGCATCAGTTTGACCAGGACGATCTTGCCTGGCGGCAAATTGGACACGGTTTCCAGCATGGCACTCCAGCTTTCGATAGGCTTCTCGTCTATCGCGATCAGAATGTCACCTCTTCTGACCCCCGCATTTTCGGCCGGACTGTTGCGTATTGTTTCCGTGATCAGGACGCCCTTGATGTCGCCGAGTTTGAATGATTCGGCGAGTTCCGGTGTAAGTTCCTGCACAGCCGCACCGATCCAGCCGCGCGTCACCGAACCTTGTTTGATGATCTGTTCCATGGTGTTCTTGGCGGTGTTTGCCGGAATAGCGAAGCCGATGCCGAGCGAGCCGCCATTCGGGGAATAGATCGCGCTGTTGATGCCGATCAGGCTGCCATTGGTATCCACCAATGCACCTCCGGAATTGCCCGGATTGATCGCGGCATCGGTCTGGATGAAGCTCTCAAAGGTGTTCAATCCCAAATGATCACGTTTGAGCGCGCTGATGATTCCCATCGTGACAGTCTGCCCCACCCCGAACGGGTTGCCGATGGCGAGCACCATGTCTCCAACCTGAGCTTGTTCCGGATGGCCGAAGGTAATCGCAGGAAGGTTGCCGGGTAATTCGATTTTGATCACGGCAACATCGGTTTCCGGATCGGATCCTATGACATGCGCTTTCGCCTTGCGGCCATCGGCCAGCGCAACCTCTATCTGGTCTGCGGCCTCGACGACGTGATGGTTGGTCAGGATGTAGCCATCCGGGCTGACGATCACGCCGGAACCCAGGCTGGAACTGTTCTGCGGCTCCTCATCGCCGGGGTCGCCGAAGAAGAAGCGGAACCGGGGATCGTCCGGGAAAGGATTTGCCGGCGTCTTGATGATGGTGCTGGTGTAGATGTTTACCACGGCAGGCATGGCCTTTTTCGCAGCCAAGTTCAAGCCTGTTCCGGTGGATTTTCCGGTGCCATCTGACAGGGTGCTTTCGTAGAGAGTCACCACGCCGCTACGCGCCGCATTCGGCAGCAATTCCGGCTTGAGTGTATGAATGATGAACAGCAGGGCGAGCGCGATCGTGACAGTCTGGGTGAATAAAAGCCAGTGTTTACGCATGGTATGATGAATCCGTTCGTTTCAGTGTTGAGGTTATCAAATGCTGCTGGATGAAATGCGCGATTATAACGCAAGCCTGCTGCAAACCGGCATGTTCAAGGATTACTGCCCGAACGGATTGCAGGTGGAGGGCCGCGCGGAAGTGCGGCGTATCGCCACAGCGGTGACAGCCTCCCAACAGGTGCTGGATGAGGCGATCGAATGGGGCGCGGACGCGATCCTGGTGCACCACGGCTATTTCTGGCGCAACGACGATGCCACCATCGTCGGCATCAGAAAAAAACGCATCGCGCAGTTGCTGCGCAACGATATCAGTTTGCTCGC
>JBARHM010000488.1:0-3493 GCA_049799235.1 Gallionella sp. | reverse complement strand
CTTGAGCGCTTCCTCATAGGAAATCTTGTCCTCTTCGAATAATTTGAACAGCGCCCCGTCAAAAGTCTCCATGCCCAGTTCGCGCGACTGGGCCATTACGCTCTTGATCGAGTTGACCTCGCCCTTGAATATCAGATCGGCGATCAGCGGGGAGTTGATCATGATTTCTATCGCAGCTGCACGGCCCTCACTATCCTTTTTCGGAATCAGACGTTGCGAAATTAGCGCCTTTATGTTCAATGACAAGTCCATCAACAACTGCGCGCGGCGTTCCTCAGGGAAGAAGTTGATGATCCGGTCCAGCGCCTGGTTGGCACTGTTGGCGTGCAGCGTGGCGAGGCACAAGTGCCCGGTTTCGGCAAAAGCAACCGCATACTCCATGGTTTCATGATCGCGTATCTCGCCGATCAGGATCACATCGGGCGCCTGGCGCAATGTGTTCTTCAGCGCGTTGTGCCATGACTCGGTATCAACGCCGACTTCGCGGTGAGTGATGAGACAATTGATATGTTCGTGTACATACTCCACCGGGTCTTCGATGGTGATGATATGTCCATAGCTGTTCCTGTTCCGGTGACCGATCATGCCGGCCAGCGTGGTCGACTTGCCGGACCCGGTTCCACCGACCACGATCACCAGACCGCGTTTGGTCATCACGATATCCTTGAGAACTTCAGGCATACCCATCTCGTCCAGGTTGGGGATCTTGGTGGTGATGGTGCGCAGCACCATTCCGACACGTTGCTGCTGCATGAATACATTGACGCGGAAACGCCCGATGCCGTGCGGGCTGATCGCAAAGTTGCACTCGTGGGTGGATTCAAACTCGGCAGCCTGGCGGTCGTTCATGATGCTGCGTGCCAATTCCTGGGTATGCGCCGAAGTAAGCGCCTGGCTTGAGACCGGGGTCATTCTTCCGTCAACCTTGAAGGCCGGCGGAAATCCGGTGGTGATGAACAAGTCGGAAGCATTCTTGCTGATCATGCCACGCAACAAGTTGTGTATCAGGTCGGTGGCCTGGTCTCTTTCCATGATTAAAACTCCTAGTGATGTTTACAGGGATTAGCTGGATAAAAAACTGCTAGTTTCCGGGAAAAAGTTCCTTGTTCATGGCCTTGCTGCGTGCTTCCGCAGCGCCGATGGTGTTGGCCTTGACCAGATTGACCAGGCATTGGTCTAGTGTTTGCATGCCGACGGCCTGACCCGTCTGAATGGCCGAGTACATTTGCGGTACTTTGGCTTCACGGATCAGATTGCGGATCGCCGGGGTGCAGATCATGATCTCATGCGCGGCCACCCGGCCCGTGCCATCCTTGGTTTTGAGCAGCGCCTGCGAGATCACGGCGCGCAACGACTCGGACAACATCGCGCGCACCATTTCCTTTTCGTCGGCGGGGAACACGTCGATGATACGGTCGATGGTCTTGGCAGCAGAGCTGGTGTGCAGCGTTCCGAACACCAGGTGGCCGGTTTCAGCGGCAGTCATTGCCAGCCGGATGGTTTCAAGATCGCGCATTTCACCGACCAGTATCACGTCAGGATCTTCACGCAGGGCGCTGCGCAGAGCGTTCTGGAATGACAGTGTGTGCGGTCCGACTTCGCGCTGGTTGATCAGGCATTTTTTGCTTTCGTGCACGAATTCAATAGGGTCCTCCACCGTCAGGATGTGCCCCATTTCATGTTCATTGCGATGGTTGACCATCGCAGCCAAGGTTGTGGATTTACCGGAACCGGTCGGACCTGTCACCAGCACCAGACCGCGCGGAAAATCGGAGATGGACTCGAAACTCTTCGGCGCTTTCAGGTCTTCCAACGAAAGGATTTTCGAAGGGATGGTACGCATGACTGCGCCCGCACCGCGGTTATGGACGAAAGCGTTGACACGAAAACGTGCCAGTCCGGGAACCTCGAATGAGAAGTCGACTTCCTTGTTCTCTTCATAAAACTTGCGCTGCCCGTCGTTCATGATGTCATACACCAGCGCATGCACTTCCTTGTGCTCCATTGCCGGCAGATTGATCCTGCGGATGTCACCGTGTACACGGATCATCGGAGGTAATCCAGCGGAAAGATGCAGGTCAGAAGCTTTGTTTTTGACGCTAAACGCAAGCAGTTCGGTGATATCCATTATAATCGTCCCGGATTGATGAGGCGGCCCTGATTCCCGTATCCAAATTTCTGGGCCGTGCGGATAAGGATGTTAGTGCGCACTGGATTATGACAACAATCGCTTCCAACTTGCAAGCTGTGCGCGACGAGGTAATTGTTGCGGCCGACGAAGCGGGTCGTAGTGCCGACGAAGTATGTTTGCTTGCAGTCAGCAAGACCTTTCCGCCCGATGCGCTGCGTGAGGCGTATCTGGCCGGACAAACCCGCTTCGCCGAAAGTTACGTGCAGGAAGCATTGGACAAGATCGCCGTGCTGCGCGATTTGGCCATCGAGTGGCATTATATCGGGCCTATCCAGAGCAACAAGACGCGAGCCATCGCAGAGAATTTTTCCTGGGTGCATAGCGTGGACAGATTCAAGGTCGCCGAGCGGTTGTCCGGGCAACGTCCCGCCCATTTGCCTCCGTTGCAGGTGTGTTTGCAGGTCAACATCAGCCTGGAGGCCAGCAAAAGCGGGGTGGCGCCAGACGAAGCGGAGGCATTGGCTAGCGCCATCGCGAAACTGCCCAATTTGACGTTGCGCGGGTTGATGGCGGTTCCCGCACCCAGCGATGATTTCGCCGTGCAGCGTGTGCCTTTCGCCCGATTGCGCAAGTTGCGTGACCAGTTGAATCTGCAGGGCTTGCAGTTGGATACATTGTCGATGGGCCTGTCGCATGATTTTGCCGCTGCTATCGCAGAGGGAGCGACGATGGTGCGCATCGGCACCGCAATATTTGGTGATCGGAATTATCACAAGGAAACAGCATGAACATTTGCTTCATCGGCGGCGGCAACATGGCTACCGCACTTATTGGCGGGCTACTCAAACAAGGGATGCATCCTCAGCAGTTGCGTGTAGTGGAAATTGACTCGGCCAATCGCGAGCGATTGAAATCGGCCTATGGTGTCGTCGTGTTTGCAGTACAGGATCAACAGGCAATTCAGGGGAGCGACGTTGTGGTGTTGGCGGTAAAGCCGCAACAACTGAAAGCCGTAGCCGTTCAGCTAGGCTCCATGCTTTCGCCAGGGCAAATCGTGTTATCTATTGCCGCAGGCATCCGACTTGTTGACCTTGCGAAGTGGTTGAGGAATCAAAGTGCAGGGATTATTTTGGTGCGAGCCATGCCGAATACACCAGCTTTGATTGGAGCCGGCATTTCCGGACTTTACGGTTTTCCTCCGCTGAATGAAGAGCAACGCAACTGCGTTGAAGAAGTCATGCGTGCAGCAGGTGCCTTCGTGTGGATTCGCAGCGAGGAAGACATGGACGCAATAACTGCAGTTTCCGGCAGCGGCCCGGCGTATTTTTTCTATTTCATCGAGGCGCTCGAACAGGCCGGGAA
>JBARHM010000487.1:0-3369 GCA_049799235.1 Gallionella sp. | reverse complement strand
GGTTCTGGTTCTTGAACCAGGCGCGCACCTTGGCGCGGATACGCGAGCTTTGCAGGAAGCCGAGCGAAGGGTTGATCCAGTCGCGGCTCGGTCCGCCCTGTTTGACGGTGAGGATTTCCACGCGTTGTCCGTTCTGCAGCTTGTAGTTGAGCGGAACGATGCTGCCATCCACCTTGGCGCCGCGGGTACGGTGACCCAGATCGGTATGCAGCGTGTAGGCAAATTCCACCGGGGTCGCGTCTTTGGGCAGGGCGATCACTTTGCCTTGCGGTGTGAGCACGTAAACCTGGTCGTGGAACAATTCGTTTCTGAATTGCTCCTGCAGATCGCCCTTGCCGGCCAAGTCTTCTTTCCATTCTAGTATCTGGCGCAGCCAGGCGATTTTTTCGTCGAACCGGGCATCCGATTTGACCCCTTCCTTGTAACGCCAGTGGGCGGCGACACCGAGCTCGGAATGCTGATGCATCTCGCGGGTGCGTATCTGCACTTCGAGCGCGAGACCGCGCGGGCCGATCACTGCGGTGTGCAGCGAGCGGTATTTGTTGCTCTTGGGGTGCGCTATGTAATCGTCGAATTCGCCGTCAATAGGCGGCCACAACTCGTGCACCAGCCCGAGCGCGGTATAACAGCCCCTGATGCCATCGTCTTGGCCGTCATCAACGAGAATGCGCACCGCACGCACATCATAGAGTTCGCTGAAATCCACCTGCTTGCGTTTCATCTTGTTGATGATGCTGGAGATGTGCTTGGGGCGGCCGGTCACTTCGGCCGGTATGCCGGCTTGGCTTAATGCCTGATTTAAGCGGGATACCACATCGGAGATGTATTGTTCGCGATCGACTCTGCGCTCATCCAGCAGCTTCGCGACTTTCTTGTAAAGCTCAGGCTCCAGATAGCGCACAGATAAATCTTCCAGTTCCCATTTGAGCTGCCACACGCCGAGACGGTTTGCCAGCGGCGCAAAGATGCTGCGTGTCTGGCTCGCGATCAGTTTCTGTTGATCCGCGCTGGCACCCGATAAGCAACGCAGGGTCTGGGTACGCTCGGCCAGCTTGATCAACACCACGCGGATGTCCTGCACCATCGCCAGCAGCATTTTGCGCAGGCTTTCGATTTGCTGGACATCGCCGCCCTTTTTCTTTTCCCTCTTGTCCGGGCTGCGTATCTCGCTGAATTGCTGGATCTGCTCCATGCGCGAAATACCTTCGACCAGCATCTTCACATTAGCGCCGGAAGCCTTCTCGATTTTTTCCGCCCAGTCGTCCAGATATTCCGGCACCGCATGAAGGATGGTGGCGGAAATCGTTTCATAGTCCATGTGCATGCCGGCCAGGATGGCAGCAGCGCCAAGCGCATGCTGCATCAGCGGTGTGCCGGTCAGTTCGAACTTCCCGGCATAGAGCGGCTCTGCCAGATCATATGCGCGGCGTATTGCATCGACTTCTGCGGGTGCACATGTCCCAGCCAGGCCATCAAGCCAGGCTTGGGTGTCCTTCAAGCCCTTACCAGATTGGGAAGAGGGCTTTTTTTGGTTGGAAACCATGGAGCATTATTTCATCAACGCACTAACAAAATGAATGTTGAAGCCCGTAAGATATTTGTGTATCAGCCTAGCACTTTCCACAGCATCTTTGTCGCCAGTACCAGCAACAGCAGGGCAAAGAGATTGCGCAAAAGACTGGACTGCATGCGATGCGTGGCTTTTGCGCCAAGCGGTGCAGTGATGGAACTGGCCAGAGCGATCCAGATTAAAGCGGGCAGATAGACATAGCCCAGGCTGTACGCGGGTAGAAAGGGAATGTTCATGCCTATGGAAACATAGCCGATCGTGCCGCCGACCGCGACCGGAAAGCCAATCGCGGCGGAAGTGCCGATAGCATTTCGTAACGAAATGTTGCACCAGACGAGGAATGGTACGACGATGGATCCGCCGCCAATGGAGACCAGGCTGCTCAGACAGCCAGTTATTATGCCTGTTAGCGTCATTCCGGCAGCGCCGGGTAATTGGCGTGACGCATGCGGGCGAACGTCGAGCAGAATCTGCGCAGCTACGGTATACACAAACAGTGCGAAGAATATGGCCAGCCCGCCTGTCGGAATGGATGCGGCGAGCAATGCGCCGAAACCGGTTCCGAGCAGAATGCCGGGGGTGATGTTGCGCACCACGCGCCAGTTTACCGCGCCGTGTTGATGATGCGCGCGCAGGCTGGCCAGAGAAGTGAACAGGATTGCCGCCATCGAGGTGCCGAGAGCGAGGTGCATCAAATGTTCAGCGGGGAACTGCTGCGAGTCGAACAAAAATATCAGCACGGGTACCAACACCAAACCGCCGCCCACACCGAACATTCCGGCCAGGAATCCGGCGATTGCACCGAGCACCAGATAACTGATGTTCCATTCCATGCTAGTTGTGCGCCAACTTGGTGGTGATGAAATTCCACTCGGCAGGATCAACCGGTGTGATGGACAGGCGGTTGCCGCGTTGCAACGTGCGCATACGTTCCAGTTCAGGGTACTTGCGTAGTTCATCGATTGAGATGAGTGCGATCTTCTTCACCAACTGCACATCCACATTGAACCAGCGCGGCTGTTCAGGCGTTGCCTTGGGGTCGAAGTATTTGCTGGTACGTTTGAACTGTGTGGCATCGGGATAAGCAGTACTGCTGACCTTGGCGATGCCGGCAACGCCGGGTTCCTTGCAATTGGAATGATAGAACAGCACGCGATCGCCGACCTTCATCTGGTCACGCATGAAGTTGCGTGCCTGATAATTGCGTACACCATACCAGGCCACAGTCTGGTTGGGTAACTCAGCAAGGTCGTCGATGCTGCAATCGGAAGGTTCGGATTTCATCAACCAATAACGCATGGTTTATTCCCGGAAATGAAAAGTGCGACCCGAGATTGTCAAGGTCGCACTGGAATAGAGCCCCCCGCCTGTGCCGTTGACCCAGCATCTTGAACCTGGGTTCAAGAGGGCCGCTTCCCAGTCACATCAGGTACATCCTTGGTTGGACGCGCACAACAGTAACATCAAGGGTTGCAGCCTAAGCCTAAGCTTATTGGTTCAAAGAATTATGAGCCTGACGAACACTGCAGGGGACAAACCATAACCAATGACTTGCCCAGCGTTTTGCCGGGTTTGTCAGATGGCTATAACCAACAACTTGGCAACCGTCTTCTGGTTGCTTAGTTGGATGGCTAGCTGTTTCATCAGTAGTCTTATCAGAACAGCTTTTCTTGTTCGGCCAGTGCCTCATCGATCGCTGCCTGCATGGAACTCATTCTACGCGTAAAGTCTGCGAGGTCAACACCGCGCCCGACTTTCATGCCGAGCAACTCATGAGTGATGTTGAGCGCCGCCATCAG
>JBARHM010000486.1:0-4374 GCA_049799235.1 Gallionella sp. | reverse complement strand
GTGGTTAAAAGGTTTTGCCTTTTTATCAGGCCTATCAGGGAAAACTTTGATGGTCATGGCAAACTGTGCATTGTACGAGGAATGGCGCAATTACCACACAGCTATCTGCCTACAACCACGCGGCCCCTCGCACGCCGCTGGAATCGCCGTGGCGGTTCTTCACCAGCTTGGTATCGACACGGTCTGAAAACACCCAGCGCCCCCAGAGTTCGGGGACGCGGATATACAGCCGTTCGATGTTGGACATGCCGCCGCCCAGCACGATGACATCCGGGTCGAGGATGTTAATGACGTGCGCGAGTGAACGCGCAAGGCGTTGCTCGTAGCGACACAGACTGTTCTCACAAACTTCATCGTCCCGTTCCGCGCGTTTCACGATTTCTTCAGGGCTGATCGATACGCCCGCTTCTTGCAAATGCAGCTTCATCATGCCCGGCCCTGAGAGGAAGGTCTCGATGCAGCCGCGCTTGCTGCAGTAGCATTCCGGGCCGGGGAGTTCGTGCGCCTCCGGCCAAGGCAGCGGGTTGTGGCCCCACTCTCCAGCGATGCCATTGGGGCCGGTGAGGATGTTGCCGTTTACCACGATGCCCGCTCCAACGCCGGTGCCGAGGATCACACCGAACACCACGGATGCGCCCTTCGCTGCGCCATCGGTTGCTTCGGAAAGCGCGAAACAGTTGGCGTCATTGCTGATCCTGATCTTGCGTTGCAGCAGCGCTTCAAGGTCTTGCAGGATGGGCTGACTATTGAGCACGACCGAGTTGGAGTTCTTCAGGCGACCGGTGGCGCGGGAAAGCGCGCCGGGCGTACCGATGCCGAGCGTGCCCTGCTGCCCGAGCTCAGCCTCGGCATCGCGCACCAGTTGCGCGATCGCCTGCAGGGTCTCGTAGTAATCATTCTTCGGAGTCGCCACGCGGTGGCGCAACAGTTCCCTGCCATCGTCAGCCAGCGCGATGATCTCGATCTTGGTGCCGCCGAGGTCGATGCCAAGTCTCATGACTTATTTTCTGCTCCGACTTGCAGCCAGAACGTCACCGGCCCGTCGTTGATGAGACTCACCTTCATGTCCGCGCCGAACACGCCGGTCTCCACTGTGGCATGATTGTCTTGTGCGATCTTCACGAAATAGTCAAACAGTTCCACGCCGAGTTCCGGCGATGCGGCGGAGGAAAAGCTGGGGCGCGTGCCCTTGCGCGTGTCGGCGGCGAGCGTGAATTGCGGCACCAGCAGCAGGCCCCCGCCGATATCCGCAAGCGACAGGTTCATCCTGCCGTTCTCGTCGGGAAAGACGCGGTAGCCAAGGATGCGTTCGAGCAGGCGCTGCGCGCTCGCATGGCCATCATGCCTCTCGACGCCGACTAGCACCAGCAAGCCGCGGCCGATCTGCCCGACGAGATTGCCCTCCACTCTTACACTTGCCTCGCTGACACGCTGTGTCAATCCGATCATGTTATTCAGCTTTCCCTCAGAGTGCCTTCGCCCAGCCCTGGCCCGCAGGCTTGAACGGCTGGTACAGGATGGCTATCGGGAATGGTAATGATGTTCATGTGTGCGGTGTATTGTACGTGCAAAGATTGAATTGCTAAACGGGTGCACGTGATGGAAAATGCAGCTACGGCAATAAGGCAAATCAATGATGGCAAACGATCCGATGTATCACGATGGAATGCGGCGGCTACAGGACGCCCGTGAAACGCGGGCCTTGGCTGATCGCCTTGAGCAGGCGACGGTTCGCACGGCATTTACCGACGATGACCGCGCGTTTATCCAGCGTTGCCCGATGTTTTTCATAGCAACGGCTGATGCCCATGGCCATCCCGACTGCTCTTATAAGGGTGGCTTGCCCGGGTTCGTGCGCGTCCTCGACGATCGCACCCTTGCCATTCCTGACTACGACGGCAATGGCATGTACCGGACTTGGGGAAACGCACTCGTCAATCCCCATGTCGGGCTGCTGTTCCTGGACTTCGAGCAGCAAAAGCGAATCCGCGTGAACGGCACGGCTCAGGTCAGGGAAGATGATTCATTGCGCGCGGAGTGCCCCGGCTCGGTGTTCATCGTCCGCGTCACGGCAACGCAAATCTTTCCGAACTGCCCTCGCTACATACACAAGATGCAGCTGCTCGAATACTCCGTATATGCACCGAGGCCTGAATACACGCCGCCAGTCCCGGCGTGGAAGACGTTCGATGCCTTTCGCGATGCTCTCCCGACTCGGGACCGCACCGATGGAGATTAGCTTTTTTTCTCCGCACACATCATCCGGCAACAAACGTCCCATCTCCCCTGCGCTGGTTCATTCTTCAGTCCGGCACGGGTATAATCCGCGCCTTCATTCAACCAGCAAGGAAATATCTTGGAACTCTCCAGACGCGTACAGGCCATCAAGCCCTCCCCCACTCTCGCCGTCACAGCCCGTGCGGCAAAACTCAAAGCCGAAGGCAAGGACATCATCGGGCTGGGTGCGGGCGAGCCGGATTTCGATACGCCTCAGCACATCAAGGATGCGGCGATCGCCGCGATCAACAAGGGGTTCACCAAGTACACCGCGGTAGGCGGCACGCCGTCGCTAAAAGCAGCGGTGATCGCCAAGTTCAAGCGCGACAACGGGCTGGATTACACGGCGAAGCAGATCCTGGTTTCCTGCGGCGGCAAACAGAGTTTTTTTAACCTGGCGCTCGCGGTGATCAACCCCGGCGACGAGGTGATCATACCCGCGCCTTACTGGGTGTCGTATCCCGACATCGTGCTGATCGCGGAAGGCAAGCCGGTGATTGTTGAGGCTGGCATCGAGCAGGGTTTCAAGATGACGCCCGCTCAACTGAAGGCGGCGATCACACCGAGGACCAGGATGGTCGTGATCAACAGCCCGAGCAATCCTTCCGGTGCGGTGTACACGCTGGACGATTTGAAGGCCCTCGGCGAAGTGCTGCGCAAGTACCCGAACATATTGATCTCGACTGACGACATGTACGAGCATATCGCGCTGACCGATGCCAAGTTCGTCAATATCCTGAATGCCTGCCCGGACCTGTATCCGCGCACGATGGTGCTGAACGGCGTGTCCAAAGCCTACGCGATGACCGGCTGGCGCATCGGCTATGCCGGCGGGCCGGAGCACATCATCACAGCGATGGAGAACGTGCAGTCGCAGAGCACCTCAAATCCGACTTCGATCTCGCAGGTGGCGGCAGAAGCGGCATTGAACGGCGATCAGGGATGCATGACGCCGATGCTGAAGGCGTTCCGCGAGCGGCATGTGTTCGTGGTGAATGAATTGAACAAGATCCCGGGGCTGAAGTGCATCATGGCGGGCGGCGCATTCTATGCTTTCCCGGATGCCAGCGGCGCCATCGCCAAGTTGCACAAGAAGGGTATCATCAAGGAGGCCAACGACATCGCGCTGTCCGAATATCTGCTGGTGAAAGCAGGTGTTGCCGTTGTGCCCGGCTCTGCATTCGGCAGCGAGGGTAACATCCGTCTATCGTTCGCCACGTCTATGGATAATCTGAAGCAGGCCTTGGCGCGCCTCGCCAAGGCGCTGGGTTGATGTTCTGATCTGCCGGTGTTATCGGACGACCAGCGTCGGATTTTCGTGCGTTCCCCCCAGCACCAGGGGGACCGGCCCTATCCCCTGATGGAAATCCAATTCGGCAGCTATTGATCCCGCCACCTGTTGCCCGGAATAGTCCAGCGTACCCTTGGCAGCCAACGCACCGGCGGCCAATTTCAGATTCCGGAAAGCATAGGCACCCTTGTCAAAGGACAGATCACCGTTCAATTCATCGAAGTGGGTGCGCCCGCCCGGCATATTCACTTTGCGGTGCAGGCGCGCGGTTTCGGCGATATCAATACCGTTGATCACGCCATTCTTGATGATAAAGGAACCATCCAACGTCGCCGCATCGGCAAGATGGGCCAAGCTTTGCGCCTGCATCTGAAAGCGCGCCGTTCCATCCATGTCGCCGCTCAGAACTTTGAGCATGTTCTGCATCGTGATGGCTTTGGCTACCAGTGATCCCTGAGCAAGCCAGCCTGAGCGCCATCCCAGCCGCGCGTTGCCACGCAGAGTTCCGCCCATGATATGACCATCCAGATCGTTGATCACCAGTTGTTTGCCGGCAATTTCGCCCTTGGCGGTCAAGCTGTCGAAAATCCAGTTCGGCAACAACGGCAACCCGCTGCCGTGAATGGAAATGGATGCCCGGGTCTTATACAACGGGGCGGATTCAAGCACCAACTCGTACTTATTTCCTTCCGCATTAAATTTTGCCAAGGAGAATTTTCCAGCCGGATTGAAATCTATCTCTCCTCCAACACCGGATAATGCGAACCCTTCCGTCTCCAGCTTGCCATTCTTCAGCAGTATACGGT
>JBARHM010000485.1:0-1740 GCA_049799235.1 Gallionella sp. | reverse complement strand
TAGCCGAACTGGGACCGCAATGCGCCCGAGCCGCGTGAGTCGCGATGCTAGCACGGGTTCATGTCATCTCGCCGCCGCTTATTTCGGCGAAGTCTCAGTTCGGCCTATTTTGTTTGCAAGGACTTCCCCATAAAGTCAAGAATGAAGTGAATGAGATGCTCGCCAGCGAGCATCGTGCGTTGGGCGGACCAGTTGCCTGTTTCATGAGTGTCCTCGATTGCTGCTCGTGCGATCCAAGTTAAGGAACAGACTGCGTCTTTGCAAACGGCCTTGTTGCGCAACGATGATGTGCGCGGGCCACGATATAAGCCGCCCGAGAGAACCCCATTTGAAGTTCGGCGTAGCGCGGCAACGGTGATCGCCGGTGCCGGGTGGAATGCTCGCCAACAGAATAGCCGGGCTCGTCCCTCGTTCGGTCTGACCTCGTTTTGCTATCGCGTGGAGCAGCACCTCTTTGGTGGTTGATGGGGTTTATGCGTTGCCGGCCAGCGGTGGCTGGTGCATGGGGTGCCGCTGCCAAGCCGCGGCATCGTAACGTTCGTCCTTGGCCAGCATGGCCCAGAGCATGCGGGCATGCTTGTTGGCGATGGCGATTAGAGTCTTGTAGTAGCCCTTCCGACCATAGAGCTCGATGATCCAGCGCTGTAGTCGGTTGGCGCGAGAGGGTTCCGCGTTGATCGCTGCCTGCAGCGTACTGCGGGCACCTTGAATCAGCAGGGTGCGCAGGTAAACGTTACCGCGCAGGCTGATGCGTCCCAATCGCGTCTTCCCGCCGGAACTGTGCTGTCGCGGCGTGAGGCCGAGCCAGGCGCCAAACTGGCGGCCATTCTTGAAGACCCTGGCATCGGGAACCGTGGCGACCAGCGCGCTCGAGGTAACCGGGCCCACGCCCAGCAGTTCGCCCGCGCGCTGGGCGGCAGGACTGTTCCTGGCGTGCGCCACGATCTGCGCATCACAGCGAGCCAGACGAGCGTGCAACGCCGCGAATTGCTCTCGGGCTTCCAGCAGCAGGGCACGCACCGGATCGGGAAGCCTGCTGTCTTCGCTCAGCTTGGGGAGCGCAGCCAAGAACCGATCGGCCGAGCGAGCGATGACCACCCCGTATTCGGCGAGCAGTCCTCGCATCCGATTCAGCAGCCCCGTGCGTTCCTCCTTCCAACCCTCGCGCACGCTGTGCCACGCTAGGATCGCTTGCTGTTCGACAGTCTTGATCGGCACGAAGCGCATCGTCGGTTGCCGCGCGGCAATAGCGACGGCCTCCGCGTCCGCGGTGTCATTCTTGCCGCCTTTGCGGAATGGCACGACGAACTCGGCGGCAATCAACCGCGCCTTATGACCGCGTGCGGCAAACCAGCGACCCCAGTGATGGGCCGACCCACACGCCTCCATGGCCACATTGCTCGCCGGCAATTGTTCTGCCCACCGCTCGAACGCCTCGCGTCTAAGGACGCGCCGTTCTATAGCCGCACCATGCACATCCAACACGCACACCGCAATGACATCCTTTGCGAGATCGATGCCAACCGTAGTAAGCTTTTCCACGACTTCCCCTCCTGTTCAGATTGAAGACTCAGAACCTCAATCTTGGCACTCGATGCCGTGCGACTTCAACGTCGCTTCGGGACGGGGAAGTCCCTTACATTTGAAAAACTCGATTTCTGCCGACGATGGAAAAATTCTAGCCGTTCTGCGACGCGAAGCGTGAGTCAACGTGGGGGGACACAAGGAAGAGTTGACAGC
>JBARHM010000484.1:0-10368 GCA_049799235.1 Gallionella sp. | reverse complement strand
GCCTTGGGATCAGGACTGGCGGTATCGGCGGGGCCGGTTACCGGAAGCCATATACCCCTGATCAATTTACAGATAAGGAAATGATATGAGATTAACCACCAAAGGACGTTTCGCCGTGATGGCGATGGTAGACCTGGCGATGCGAGGTGGTCGAGGGCCGGTTACATTGGCGAAGATCAGCGAGCGGCAGCAGATCTCGCTTTCATATCTTGAGCAGTTGTTCGGCAAGTTGCGCAAAAACAACATCGTCGAAAGTGTGCGCGGTCCCGGGGGCGGTTATAACCTGGCACGTCCGGGCAGCAAGATCTCCATTGCTGATATCGTGGTGGCGGTGGATGAGCCGATCGATGCGACCAAATGCCATGGCGAGCACAATTGCCAGGACGGCAATAAATGCGTCGCCCATGATTTGTGGATGGGGCTGAATGAGAAGATCTTCGATTATCTCGAAAGTGTATCGCTGCAACAGCTGGTAGATATTAACAACAAGCCCAGCGCCGATGTGTCCACCATTACCATAAACAAAGCGATGGCCAAATCACGGAGTATCGTACTCTGATGAAACTTTCAGCGAACTGACCTGGCTGCCTGAAGTTGACAGCCAAGTCTTCGGTTATAGTTCGCCTGTATCGCTCCAGCCTGTTCCGGTCGCCACAGTGATGTTGCGAATTACCCAAAGAATGTCCAAGTTTTGAGCTTACCAGTAGAGAAGTTCGCATGATCATGAGCAAATTATGGAGCAGCGTTTCCAATCGTTGGTTATATCTGGCAGGCGCGTTGTTTCCCGCCGGCTTGATCGGATTCGCATTGTTCCTGCAATATGTCAAACACCAGGATCCATGCCCATTGTGCATGGTGCAGCGCGTAGTGTTCATTGCTCTGCTGGTGGTGTTCACGCTCGCCGCAATGCATGGGCCGAAGCGTCGCGGCGAACAGATTTATGCGGCAGTCATCGCACTGCTATCGCTTTCCGGCATCGGGGTCGCCGGGCGTCATATCTGGATACAGAATCTGCCCAAGGACCAGGTTCCCGCCTGCGGTCCGGGGTTGGACTACATGCTGGAAACCATGCCGATTGGCGATGTGCTCAAGCAACTCATGCATGGCTCCGGCGAATGCGCGGCCAAGGGCTGGACTTTCCTCACGCTCGGAATCCCGGAATGGTCGCTGCTGTGCTACCTTGCGCTGGGCATGTGGGCGGTGCTGATCGCATCCAGGAAAAAAACGCTAGCTTCTGCCGCTCTGTAGTAATACCCTTGCATCTCCGTTAGTCGCTCAGGAAACGATAATCTTAATGTTTACTCGGGTGCTGTTTCTGTCGCTGGTATCCACTTTCTCCTGGGCGGAAACCGTCATCCAGTCGGCTTCTCCGAATGTTCTCCCGACCGGGCGCGCGGCCGAGGTTCGCATGCGTGTATCGGATGGCATGAAATACCAATTCGTGATCATGCCTGGCCGACCCTATGTCAAGCAGGCCCTGCCGGTGGACTATCGCATCCGGGACATGGCAGTGCATCATGGCCATGGCTTGCTTGCCGCGGGTGAGCGGGGTTTGTTGATCGCAGATCTCACTGCGTCCGGCAAGATAAATATATCCGCCAGTCATGTTACTAAAGGCAAAACGACCCGGGTCTTAGCCGAGAAAAAGCATGCATGGCTGGTCGATGATGGAACCGAAGTCGTCATGCTGGATATCCGTAATCTGAAAAAGCCGGCTGTGCTGGCTCGTTATCATTCAGATCAGACAATTACCGATATCACGATACATGATGGATGTGTTTATCTGTTGCTGGGAAGCACCACGATAGCCGCGATCGATATGCGAAACCCGCCGGTTTCAGTCGAGTTGTCCCGCTTCGCTTTGGAAGACGAGGCAAAAAAAATATTCGCTAGCGGAGATCGCCTCTACGCAGCACAACCCGGATATGGACTGTCGATATTCGATACCACAGACAAGGCGCATATCAGACTGGTCGGGCGACAAACTGTAACCGGTGGTGCAACGGCAGTTACTGTGCAGGATGATATAGCATTGGTGGCGCGTGGCGGAAATGGCTTCACGCTGTTCGACGCAACCGATCCCGCGCACGCCAAATGGTTGGGCAGTCATAGCAGGCTCGGGCAGGTTGCCGGAATATCCGCGCGTGACGGCAAGGTGGTGCTGTGGAACGACAGTGCCGAGCTCATCAGCATGGACACCGGCAATCCCGGGATGCCAGTCATCGCGGCATCCCATCGTGACATCGGCGCAGATACCGCCAACTGGCTGAATGCTGTCTGGCTGGATGACAAGACCGTGCTTGCAGCGAGCCCTTCCGCGCTGCAGAGCATCGATTTTTCCGCGACCCCTCCGCTGTTCTCCAATGAGAATCTCGATGCAGGGCAGGGTGTCAACTTAGGCGGCGAGCGCCGCTTGTTCATCGCCGGCGACATCGCCTATGTGGCCGACTGGTTTTCCGGTCTGCATCTGTATGACATCAGCACACCATCCAGACCTCGCCTGTTGTCAAGCTTTCATACGCCCGGATCGGCCAAGGGCGTGGTGGTGCGCGATGGTTATGCTTACGTCGCGGATGATGACCACGGCTTGCAAGTCGTCGATGTGCGCGACCCGCTGCACCCTGCCCATGTTTCCAGTCTGGCCACGAACGGCTTGGCCTACACGCCCAGGCTGTCCGGAAACCTTCTTTATTTGGCCGGCCATCGCGGCGGGTTCCAGATCATCGATGTGAGCGATGCGAAAGTTCCAAAGCTTGTTGCTGATATCCAGACGCCGGGCAAAGCGTGGAGTCTCGATGTTGCGGGTAATACGCTGTTCATCGCGGATGATACGGCAGGGGTGCTGGTGTTCGATGTCAGCGATGCAACACATCCCGTACAAGTCGGTGTGTTCGATCCGGATGGTGCCGCTGAAGATGTGGTGGTGCGCGGAGACACGGCGTATGTCGCCTGTTTCGACAAAGGATTCTATGTGCTGGATATCAGCGATCCGGCCCAACCCCGGCAGATCGGCCATACGCCGACCCCTGGCAATGCGCGCGGTATCGCATTGAAAGATGACTTCGCTTATGTCAGCGACTGGTTCGCCGGAATGCAGGTGATCGATGTCAGCGACAAGACAGTACCGGCCATCGTCGGCGAATACGATACCAGCGGCGCAGCCTGGGGTATCGGCATCAAAGCTGATCATGCCTATATCGGTGATTGGTGGGGCGGATTCGCAGTGCTCGACATAAGCAATCCGAACAAGCCTGTTCAGGTGGATCGCTATCAATCCAGGGGGAAGGTGATGCAGATCGCGGCGCAAGGCAAGTTCGCCTATGCGGCAATGGATAATGGCGGCGTGCAGATATTCGACGTCACCAACCCGCTCAATCCGACCTGGATGACTTCGGTGGAAATCGACGGCAATCCCACCGGGCTGCTGCTGGACGGGACGATGATCTTTGTCGCGGTCGGCAGCGGCAAGGACAGCGGGCTGGTGACGGTCGATGTGAGCGACCCTTTCCAAGCGCGCCGCCTCGGCCACATTCCCGTCAAAGCCGGGGTGCAGCACATCAGCAACGAAGCGGGGAGATTGTATTTCAGCAACGGACGTGGACTGGGCGTGATTGATATCCGCGCTCCGGACCAGGTCAGGGCATGGCACAAGCATGCCGCGAATATAAATGACCTCCGGGTTGAGGGCGGGCGCATCTTTCTGGCTACCGGGCAGGGCATGGAAGTGCTGGATGAGAGGTTCAAATTAAAGATGCGTTACAAGACCAAACATCCGGCCGGCATGGTGCGCGTGCACGGAAAGAAGGCATTTCTGTACGGAGACAAACTGGGGATGCGCGTGCTGGATGTGTCCGGCACCAAAGTCAGGCCGGTGTCGTCATTCGAGCCGGTAGAAAAATTGTCGGGCATGACGGCGGATGGAGATGTGTTATATGCAACCGGAACAAATGGGAATCTGCTGGAGATTGATATTTCCAGTTTGAAGCCGATCAGGATCAGGGGGATATACCCGCTGGCCAGACCGGCGACCGGCATCAAGATCATCGATGGGGTCGCTATGCTGGCGGGCAACGACATCATCACGTCCGTGAAACTGCTGCCGCCTGTTGCGTTGGTGCGGCGCGCTGATCGGGAAATCCGGATGCTGCTGCCCAAAGAATTGCCGGCAGGGAGTTACGATGCGGTTGCCATCGCGCCCGACGGAAAAAGAAACATCAGCCATGGCGTCTTGAACATCAGCATGCCGGCATTTTCGAAACCCGAGATCACGCCGGAAGAGTTTCAGCGCTTGCTGCAGGAGCAGCAGAAAGAATCTGCGCATAACGCACCCGCCCGTTAACTGTCGGCGCCAGACATCACCTTTGATCCGTCAGTCGTAATCAAGATCCCTTTTTTCAAAAGGATGGGCGGGCTGCTTGCCGAGGATGCGGTATAGAACCGAGTTCATCGAATAGGGGTCATTGTCGAATCCGCCGTGGGTTCTGGAAGAGGATTCTGAGCCCGGTGTCCCGGTGCAGTTTGATTCGATCACATCGCCGAATGCGGCCTTGCGCAAGTCCGTCTCCGTTTTCAGGAAGCATTGCATGCCGAGCAGCGGCGTGCCGCGCTTGTCCTCGAAGGCATTGGCGACCAGCCAAAGCAGCGAGCGGCCGTAAGGACCGACGCTGTCATCCAGTTCCTGCTGTTCGCTCAACAGATACAGCGTCGCCTGTGGACAGCGCCCGACCTTGATTGCGGGCAATGCATACTGCTTGAACTCGTCGATGCGCACCGCGGGCGCGAAGAACTGCAGCGTCTTCAGCGCGATGCCCAGCGAGCACAAGTGTTCGATCGCGTGCGTGAACAGGATGCTGCCGGCGCTGTGTGCGACGACATGCAACTCCCAGTTCTGTCGTTCCGCCTTGCCGGCCTCTGCGAGCGATGCGAGGGCATGTTTGCGCATCAGCTGGATCGCGCCGATGCCGTTCCGGTGATCCGAGGCGCGCCAGGCGTTCTCCTTCATCTCCGACCACATCGGTCCGCCGATCGGCGCGGCGGTGAGCTCGAGCATGAAATCCCTGGCGTTCTTCATGCCTTCGAGCAGGCCGCCGCCGGCGCGCTTGTCGGCATCGGCGAACAGATCGTCAAGCGAACTTCCCAGCGTTTCCAGCGGGCCGGTTTCCCACATGATGTGCAGCGGATAGATCCCGTTGGCCAGGCACTTGTCGCGGAACGCGACCGCCCGTTTTGCTGCATCGGCTTCGCTGTTGAGCCCGCCATGCAGATAGAGCATGACCCGCTTCTTGCGCCAGCCGCGCTGCTTGGCAGTCTCGGGAATGGTCTCGCTGAACAGGCGCCGCAGATCCTGCTCGCTGGTCCAGTAATTTCCGGTTTGCGACAGCTCGCCGTTGTTGCCGACATCGACGATGTACGGCCTTACTTCGGCGAGCGGGATCTGGCTGCTGCTGCGGAAACGTCCGGCGCTGCTGTCGGCCGCATTTGCTTTGTTTTCCCACAAGTCTGTTTCCAGCGGCACGCCCAACTGCGCGACCCAAAGATCGGTGGCGTGCAGCATGAAGTCCTCATAAGGCAGCAGTGCAAAACCATTGCTGCCCCATTTTTTGCCCCAGGAATTCTGCACGATGAAACCTTCGCGGCCGTAGCCGACCAGCGCGATGGCGTGACCGGTAGAGGCGCGGCCCTTGCGCTGGATGACGGGCAAGGTACGGGGATGGGCATCGGCGCTGAGCTTGATCTTGATCTTGCCGGGGTCGTCCCAGCCATCGTGAACCATCATCGTGCAGAACACCGCGCCGGTCTCGTTCAGCGCGGCATGCACGTCGCGCACTTCCCTGTGCTTGATACGGTAATAGGCGCCGCATGGCGTGGCAAGAGCCGCCTTGCTGATCGCGCTATCGAAATGACTGCGGCCCTGCAACGTGTCGGGCCACTGCTTGCGCTCGCAAACGCCGTGGCCCGCCCAGCCTTTCATCGCGCCGCGTGCCGAGGACCCGGTGTAGTTTTCTCCGGGCCATTCGTCGTGGCAACGCGCCATTTCGTACAGCATGCGCGGGCTGGCGATGCGTTTTACGCCGCGCCGCGCGAGCAGCAGATTGATGGTGGCGGAAAGTGCGAAGCCGCTGCACGCGCCTTCATTGCCCTGGTCGAGTATGATGGGTACTTCGGCGCAGTTGTCCAGCGTGTCCGGCAGCGCGATCAGTGCAGGCTGATAAGCCCAGTCGCGCAGATCGATGCGGTCCGGGAATGCATCCAGTGTGCGCTTGCTGCCGAGAACGGAAGTTTTGCCGGCCATGCTGATTGCTCCCCAATTTAAAGAACATCATCAAGTCGTGCTGCAACCGGGACAAGGCTGTCCCGGTCATTCCTCAAGCCTGGCAGGCTGCCAGACTCAGTCCCTGCTTTTTTTCCACCAGATCGCTATTCCGATTGCTATCGCAAGCACGAGCAGCCATAGCCAGTATTCTTCAAAGAAGCCCATTGGCGGCGGTTGGACCGGAGCAGCAACTGCCGGAGCGGGTTTTGGCGGCGGAACAACGGCCGGTGCGGGTTGCGCAACCGGGGCCGGTTCCGGAACGACTACCGGTGGAGGTGGCGCACGCTTGACCACTTTCTTCTTTGGCTTGGGGGCTGCTTTCGGCGGAGGCGGAGGCGCCGGAGCGACTTCCTGCGGTTCGGCGACAACTACCGGAGCAGGTGCAGGCTCGGGCACGGCCGCCGTTTCAACAGGCGCTTCAACCTTGGCCGGTTCAGTAACAGGAGCTATTTCCGGGTTGGACGCGCAAGACGATAAAGCCAGGGCTGAAAGCATCAGGACCAGGGACAGGGCAACAGTGCTAATTCTTGACATAGGGTTCTCCGAGTACAGTTGTTGGCATCAATTCAACACGAATTTTCCCACAGTTAATGGTGCTCCGTAAACATATATAAACTGATAAAAAGGCTACCAATACATTCAGTCCGTGTTACCCCATCCGTAGTGTCTTACAATTGTTCCATGCATACCCGACCTTTTTCCTCGCTTACCCCGGATTCCGTGCTGGATGCGCTGGACAGCATCGGTTTGCGCGGCGATGGCCGCCTGTTGGCGCTCAATAGCTATGAAAACCGTGTCTACCAGGCAGGCATGGAAGAGGGCCCGCCGCTGGTCGCCAAGTTCTATCGTCCCGAGCGTTGGACCGATGCGGCCATCCTGGAAGAGCACGCATTTGTCGCGTTACTCGCCGAACGCGAGATCCCGGTCGTGCCGGCACTGGAAATCAATGGCCGCACGCTGCACCTGTTCGACGGATTCCGCTTTTCGGTATTTACCAAACACGGCGGTCGTGCGCCGGAACTGGATGACCCCGATACGCTGGAATGGATGGGGAGATTCATCGGCCGTATCCATTCCGTCGGCGCGCTGGAGCCTTACCGGCATCGCCCCGTGCTGGACATCGGGAGCTTCGGTGTGGAGCCGAGCGCATATATGCTGGCGCACGACTTCATCCCAGCCGAGCTGATCGAGGTCTATCGCGGGGTGGTCGCGCAGGCATTGGACGGGGTGCGGCGCTGTTTCGAACGTGCCGGTGACGTGAAAAAATTGCGTATTCACGGCGATTGTCATGCCGGCAATGTGCTGTGGACCGATGACGGTCCGCACTTCGTGGATTTCGACGACAGCCGCACCGGGCCGGCGATACAGGATTTATGGATGCTGCTGTCCGGCGAGCGCGCCGACCAGACCCGGCAGTTCTCCGATCTGCTGGCGGGCTACGAGGATTTTTACGACTTCGAGCCGAGCGAACTGCATCTGCTCGAAGCATTGCGCACGCTGCGGCTGATCCATTACGCAGCATGGATCGCGCGGCGCTGGGACGATCCGGCCTTCAACGTTGCTTTCCCGTGGTTCAACACCCAGCGCTACTGGCAGGACCGCATCCTGGAATTGCGCGAGCAGATCGCGCTTATGGATGAGCCGCCGCTGATGTCGTAGACGGCCTTTGTCGTGCAGGGAACAAGCAACTGGAGAAATAGGTTGCGAATCAACCCACGTTCCGATCGCCCGGTCACGCCTCATCATCAAGGGACTCAGGTGTCTGCAGCAGCTATAAATAATGGGTCTTAGGAAGTTAAGCACATTTTAAAATGTGCTTAACTTCCTAAGACCCATTGCCTTATAGCAGACACTGGCAGAAAAACATTTGCATTGCCGCAAAGCAAACCGTGGTCATGGGCAGCTCACGACACACAGCAGCTATACGCACATGCCAACTGGCTTCCCGATAGCGGTCATTCGTAACGTGCAACCCGCGACACGTTGCGGTAATTCAGAGTTGCAAAAAAGGCGGGCGTAGGCGAACATTTGACGTCGAAGTTACCACAACGCAATTAACGCCCAATCAACTCTCCTACTGGTTTGAGTGAATCGACCCGGTCACAGACAACTTTGGCAATGGCAATCAGCGGCGCGCCAAGCAACAAACCCCAGACGCCCCACAGCCAGCCGAAGAACAACAAGGAAATGAACAGCACTGCGGAATTAACGCCCGCAAACCGGCTCTGTAGCCAGGGCATGAACACGAATCCGACAGCGCCCGCCACCAAGAACGACAAGCCCACCGCTGCGAGTGCCTGCAGTACCGATCCAAACTGCATGTATGCTGCCATGCCGCCGGCGAGCGCAACCAGAGCCGGTCCCAGGTAGGGGATGAAGTGCAGCACGCTGGCGGCGACTCCCCATGCTGCCGCCTGCTCCATTCCAAGCGCCTTGAACGCGAGCCAGATGCCGACACCGACCAAGACATTCGACATGAGCATGGTCAGCAGGTAGCGCTGGATTTGCACATCGATCTCATCGAGGATCATCGCGGCGTCTTTCTTGCGCACCAGCGAAGGTCCGACCAGCTGCACCAGCTTGCGGCGAAAATGCCCACCCGAGGCCAGCAGAAAATAGGTGAGCAGCAATACGATCGGCGCCTGGCTGACGACGGAAAATAATAGCGTGGACTGCTCAACCGCATAATCGCGCAACCAGGTGGGGGGCTCGGTCGCCTGGGCGGTGGCCACATGCCTTCCCTGCTTCACGTCTTTGTTTGCGCCCGCGTCAGCAGCGGCACCCTCGATTTGCTTGGCAGCTTCCTGCATGTTCTGCAGCGCGGTCGGGCCGGTACGTTCCTCGTTCAAGTTCAACCTAAGCTTGCGCGCGGCAACCGGCAGCCTTTCGATCATCGTCGCCACATCATCACTCAGCGAGAACGCGATCCACGACATGCCGCCGACCAGTGTAACCAGCACCAGTGCCGCCGACAAAAAACGCGGGACGTGACGCCTCTTCATCCACTCCACCACCGGGCTCAGCGCATAGCTCACGAGTATCCCGATCAACAATGGCACGAAAAAGGCCCGTGCCAGATACAGCGCGGCAACGATTGCAATAGCCGCCAGCAAGCCGACTGCCACATTGATACGCAGATATGGCGTCTCGTGAATCGTGACCACCGCGGGTACCGCAGCCGAGACTGGTATTTCGGACGCGACCTTGAGGTCGACCTCATCAACATGACAAGTCCCTTCCTTTTCATCAGCAGGTATTTCCTCAGTCGTCATCTCATGTCTCACCATATCGCGGGATTTACTTCATTGATCGGTCGGAATTTTGCGAGCCTCACTTTGATCGCCGATAGCTCATCAGGCGAAGAACATTTTCGGCCCCACAGGAGCAATTAAGTTACCTCTGCCAGTGCCCCCTGAAAGAACCACGCCGGCATGGTTACAAGCGTCTACCTCGAATGACACGAATCAGTATCACCACGACCGCGATGACCAGGAGGATATGAATGAATCCGCCCATGGTGTATGAGGTGACAAAACCCAGTAGCCAGAGGACAATCAGGACAATCGCAATGGTCTCAAGCATTTTTCTTCTCCTTTTGTCAGAATCTGGCGAATGTATATCTAGCGGCCCACTGCCGCCCAACAGTTATTAGACGGACGCACCGGTCAGTACTATTAGAAATAGTGAGGCGTGCATATTTTCAACAGTCTTTGATTCATATAACACACCCTAATTTTGCGCGTCCGCATATGCATAATAGTACGGGCAGGAGCGAATGTCTGCTTTTGCCCTGTGTTACTATTCAACGAGTTTACCGCCAACCCACGACACCATAGCGATGCAATCCGTGACCAGCCGAGTTATTGTCCTCGCGATCGTCGCCCTGCCTCTGGCTGGGTGCGAGGCGATCGCGATTAGCGCCCTCGGGGGCGGCACATCGGCCGGGATATCCTACACAATGTCCGGTACAGTTTCCCGCACCTTCACCGCATCCCTGCCCAAGGTTCAGGCGGCCACCCTGGCAGCACTTCAACGTATGCATATCGATGTTCGCT
>JBARHM010000483.1:0-2967 GCA_049799235.1 Gallionella sp. | reverse complement strand
CAGTTGCGATTCCTTCAGTCAGGCAGCAACCCGCTTGCGAGGCGTACGTTTAACGTGAGTAATTGTTTGCGCTTCCTGAGTAAAAGCCAACATACTGGCCAGCGCCTTGTTGACAGCCTCGGAGGTTGGAAACGCCTTCTGTATCTCAGGCTGCAAAACCACCACATTGCTGCCCTGCATGAACTGCTTGTAATACTTCCCGCGCACACCGACGCCAAGCTGCTCCCGTTTATATTCGGGAATGTCCTGGTCATCCTTCCTTGTAGATCGTTTTTTCATATCGAGTCGCCTTTCGCGCGCTAATTATTCGGATATTGTTCCTTCGCTCCGTGTGAACCACCACGAGCAACCGCCCCTTGTTTGATAGGCCTAGGTGCGGCTTCTGTCTTCCGTTTCAGAATGGTCGCTATCCGAGAAGGTCAACGCCATCGCATCGGCAAACACACTGACGGCCTCATCAAACGAGACACCGTGCTTCTGCAAATTGCTCTCAGCCTTGCGGAAATCCCACTCAAACCTGAACACGCCACATGCCCCATAACCGTTGAATAAGCCGGAGCCTTACGCCCCACATTTTCGATGCTGGAACATCCTAGCATGCCATCTGCACGCATGAAAGCTGCAAATATTTTCGGTGTTACTCCCTTTGGTTGTTGCACCATGCGTTCTGCGCTCCAAAGGATTCAGTAACCGTGGTCTGTCCCGATCGGTCTTGATGAATGGATTTGACGGCGGCGCCTATCAATATTTTGGCAATTAGAAGCGGTAGAGGGGCTTTAGAAAACCGTGACCTGCCTGAGCTAGGCCAACCCTTTTAACCCTTGTCTGAGTAGTGTGTAACTTTTGTCATCTATTGTGGTCTATTCAATCCCCGAGTCTTTATAGATTTAGGAGGTTTACCATGGCTCAATTTCATTTGCCCCACATGCCCCATTACGAGGGGTGGGATACGTTAGCACGCAATCATATGTCGGTGCTGAAGCTGTTTTTTCTTTACGCGCTACCGCTGTCTGTGCTTCCGCCGGTGATGCTTCATTATTCCGGCATTGCGTATGGCGGGAATTTTATATTGCCGATTCTGAACGAGATGCAACTGAAGGTCATCGGCATTGTCTTCTTCGTTACCGAACTGGTGATGACTTTTCTGATCGCACACATCATCCAGCGCTTGAGCGAGTTGGTGGACATCAAGCCAGCCTTCGAGGATGCGTACAAGCTGGCGGTAGTGGTGCCGACGCCGTTATGGCTCGCGTCGCTGTTCCTGTTCATTCCCAGCTTCATCCTCAATCTCACGGTAGGCTCAGCGGCGATGATAATTTCCGGTGTACTGATCTACTACTGTGTGCCGTCGATTCTCAAGGTCGAGGAAAAAGGCCATGCCATGCTGCTGTCTGGTTCCATTCTGGCGGCAGGACTGGTGGGGTGGGCAGCGATGATGTATCTCACGCTGATCACCTGGAACTGGGTCTCATCCAGCATGATGCTCATGCTCTGACCCGACAGGGAGATGCAGACTTTTCAGGCGGGAGGACGGGGAAGGCGGAAGTCTTCCCCGCTATTGTTTTATTGTTTGCGCTGAGGAATCGACACCGCCTGGTTGTACGGGGAGAAGCACGCTATCGGGCTCAATGTGGCGAAGAACACGTGGGTGCAATAAGCGTAGTGCATTGCACCAGATGTTAGTGTCGAAGGCTGGGGCGCGCTTTGTTGCGAGCCCCAGCCTACCTACTACTTTTCAGGGTTTCCGGAATAAGTCGTCGAGACGAACTTGCAACATCCGGTCGCGCGCATCGTAGACTATGGCGCGCAACCTGCCCGAATTGATCTTATTCATTTCCATATTGGCATCCTGAAACTATTTCGAGCCTGGCACCTTTAATTTCTTCAATAGTTGAAAAATTATGCCAGCCTGTACGGTATGCGCTTCGGCTTCACACCAATCAGAAACTCGATACATTAGACTCAAAAAACCGTGGACTGATTATTTGCGCCGTAACAAAGCCTTGACCGTTCGTTTCAGCGCTCGACCGAGAATATGCCGTGCTCCGTAATAACAACCTGCGCGGGTGCCCGGATTGAAGGCGATCAAGCCGAAATAATTGCGGACCTCCTTCATCCAACCTCCTTTATAGTCATCGTTGCCGTAGCCGAAATCTATTTTGAGCACGTGATCCTGGTCGAGAACATGAGCAATCATAAAGTTAGTCAGCACCACGCCGACAGCCAGGTGCTTATAGTTTTCACGGTACGCCAGCCTTGAGCAGTGGGCGACACCGTTGGTGACGATCCAGAACTGAGTGGCGGCGGCTTCGCCATCCACACGAAGAATGCCGAGACGCAGACAACCTTTGGCCGCCGCAAGCTGCATCAGGTCGAGAATGTCGAAACCGATCATCGCCGGCATGTTTTTCCAACTATCCTTGGAAACGGTGAAATAGTCCGGCATAGCATTCTGTAACCCCGCCGGGTCAGAATAAAGTTTCAGTTCCAGCCGGCCGCCTTTCTCCAGCGCGCGTTGCCTGCGGCGTACGCTGGAGCGCAGGTTGGCGCTACGCCGGGCAAAATAGGTTTCGTAATCTACTCCCTCCGTGGTTTCGAAGCGGTTGTAGGAATTGGGATAGGCCTGGACCCAGAATCCGGCGGCCCGCAGGGCAGCATGGACGGTCTTGAGCAAAGTGGAATTTTCTTCCATCGGCCAAAGGCGGATGACATCGCAGGGTTGTTCACCGTGTTCCGCCCGACCTTTCTTCAGGTGATGGAAAAGGGCCGCGAGAACCTGGACCGGTTCCTTGAGCGTCGGATCGAAAGTGAATGCGATCTCCGTATAGTTTTCCGGATGACTAATGGAAGAAAACTCATGCGCGTGGGAAGCAGCACGATCCATCGTCCCATAGAGCAATGGTGCGAGGAGAAGAGGGCGGCCTCTACTCGACTCCTCGACGCCATAGACGTGGAACACCCCCTTAT
>JBARHM010000482.1:0-3728 GCA_049799235.1 Gallionella sp. | reverse complement strand
GCTGACCCCATTAGCGCTCTCCATTAGCGCTATTTACAGGCGATTCAATACCGCCCCTGCGACTTGTGGATGTAATTGGAAAGCTGCTGGCTTTCCTGGTTCATACGCATCAGATTGGCGTGGGTGACCCGGAACAGAGCACGCATCACTTTGTAAGCCAGGCGCGGGTGGGCATCCACCACTGTATCAAAGGCATCCGGGGTGAGCGAGTAGACCGTGGCATTGCCGATCGCACGCAGCGTTGCCTTGCGCGGTGTCCGGTCGACAAATGCGCGGGTGCCGGCGCACTCGCCCTCTTTCATGGTGTGAACCAGTTTCTCCTTGCCATCAGCGGAAGCGCTGATGACGCCGAGCTTGCCGGAGGCGAGAATGTACAGACTCTGATCGGTGTCGCCCTCGCTGACGAGCAGTTCGCCATCCTTCAACTGACGCACACCCATTATCGCCGCCAGGGTCTTGGCTTCGTCCTCATTGATTTCTGAGCACACCGTTGATTTACCGATTAGCTTGTAGTCTGCGTTATTGCTCATTTCAAAGTACTCCTTTCCATGTCTGCCATCGAATCAGAACTGTCGCCACAAAATCATTGTTGTTTATGGGCATCATCTTAGCGCGATAACGATAAAAAATGTCACTGAGGCGATCGACATGCAAGCCAGAGGCAACACCGTGCAGCTTACCGTAATAATTCATCTCAAAGCTGTTGCTTAGCGGGTAACCGGTCGGGCGTGAATCACGCCCGATTCAATGAATGGATTCGACTGCGGCGCCTATCAAAATTTCGGCAATTAGAGGCGGGAGAGGGGCATTAGAAAACCGTGGTCTGCTCCTATTGTTTATGGCCCCTTTAAATTCCTTTAAATTCTTCCTTTAATTCTTCACAGAAGTTACCGTGAGTGTCTTTTCCAGAAAACCGTCTTCTCGAATTTTGTGTATCTTAAATGCGTAAATTGATTTCCCAACGCGGGCGAGGAGGTAATTTCCGCTACCATCATTATCGAGCCTTACGTCTTAAATTCTCTAGTCATCGCCGCTCATCACCTTCAGCTTGCGCACGGTGTTCCAGTTGCGGCTGGTCATCGGCACGCCAATCAAGCGTTCCATGCCGGCAGCCAATTTTGATCTACCGATGCCATCCGGCGCGTGCAGGTAGAGCACATCGCCCGCCAGATGGAACCGTTCGCTTTCCGCCCTGATCTATTCCAGCGCCTTGAGGTCGGGCCTGGGCGGGATCGCGGCGAGGAAATTCACATGCACGGTGTTGGGGACAGCTTCGGCTTCGGGATAGGGATTTTCCCTGATTACTTTATCCAGCACGGCAGAGTCCAGCAACAGCACTAGCGGTTCAAAGCCGTGGCTCTTCCTGATCGCTGCGCCGATCTTCCCGGCGAGTTGTGCGGTGTCGGCAGCCTTGCTCCGGAAAATCACGTTGCCGCTCTGGATGTAAGTCTTGAGGTCTTGCAGACCGAGGTTTTCCAGCACAGCCACCAGTTCTTTCATCGGCAGGATGCTATTCCCGCCAACATTGATACCCCGGAAGAGTGCGATATATGTCTTCATCTGCTTACTCCATGGGCACCAGGTTCCGGTATCGTTTAATTTTCAATCATGCGGGCATCGCACTAAAACATTTCGACCCCGGCGCTTTTAGGATTGAGGAAACTATTGCGATGCTGAGCTAACCCGGGATCTCCGGCTCGGCAAGATTTGCGAGTTGTGCGAGCGACTCTTGCCAGCCGAGATAGCACATCTCGAGCGGGATCACTTCGGGAATCCCTTCCTGCACGATGGCGATCTCGGTTCCGCACGACACCTGCGTCAGGGTCACCGTCGTCTTCATTTCTCCGGGCAGGTTCGGATCGTCGAACTTGTCCGAATAACAGATCGTTCTGGAGGGCACGAGCTCGAGATACTCGCCACCGAATGAGTGGCCGTTCCCTGTGGTGAAGTTCGTGAACGACATCCTGAAAGTGCCGCCGACCCGCGCATCCATGTGATGGACCTTGCAGGTGAAACCGTATGGCGGCAGCCACTTTGCCATTGCTTCCGCGTTCAGGAAGGCCTTGTAGATGCGCTCCGGTTTTGCGCGGAGTACGCGATGAAGACGGATGGTGCCTGTGGACATGGTCTATTCTCCTTTCGATTCACGATTCACCGCGCGGTGAGGTTGGGTTTATACAGATTACGAAAGAAGGGGCTCGCCCCCATATCATTTCTGTCATTAGCCGCCACTTAGCATTCCGCTGAGACAACGTGAGCCTGGATCTTGCCGGCTACTTGTCCGCGCCCGAACTTTCTGACGATGGCGTTCTCCGCGATGTCGGTCGCTTCGCCCAGCCTGGATTTGTCCCGCGCTTCGATCTCGTTGCGCAGCGGTGTTCCCTGACAGTACGCCATTGCGGGAATCCTTGCCGACGCGGCGATACTTCTCGCAGCAATGGTATCCACGTATGGTGACGTGACAAAGCCGCCGTTCCGCAGATCTTGCTGTATGGTTGCGATGTCGTGGTAGCCATGGGGCGTACGCGCCAGGAAGCGCGGGGGATCGTCGGGAAAGACCGACTCGAGCTCAGTCGTGATAACGTCGGCAAATTCATTCTCCTCGATCCGGTCCCATACGTTGAACTGCAGCACGCCACCAGATCTCAGGACCCTGCGGGCCTCGGCGAACGCCTTAGCCTTGTCGGGAAAGAACATCACGCCGAACTGGCATACCACGGCGTCAAACGATCCATCTTCGAACGGCAGTTGCATTGCGTCTGCCTGCCGCCATTCGACAGGGCGCGCCGTTCCCACCTCGGAGGCCATATCCAGCATGGGCTGGTTCAGGTCAGTGGCAACGATGGAAACGTCCTCCGGCAGCAGGGATGCAAGGCAACGGGTGACGACACCAGTACCTGCCGCGATTTCGAGTACCCGGGTAATCCTTCGCGTAGCCAGACGCCTTGCGAGATCTTCAGCGTAGGGCTCAAAGATCAGCGGAACAATATATTCATCGTAAAACTTCGCAATTGAACCGCCGAAGTTCTTGTCGGATTGTGGACTGCTCATCGCGCGCTCCTTTCAGATAATACAACTGAGAAACTGACCACATTGACTTCCAGAAACTATTGCGATGCTGACCCCATTAGCTCCTGATCAGACACCTCCTGTAGTATTGTCTACTATTAAAAGTGTCCGTGAAATGCGGGTTAGCTCATGCTGACCCCCTTTAATTGCTTCATTGCCCCTTGCATATTGCTGATTAGCTGATTATTGCTTTTCTTACAATAGGTGTTCCATCCGTCAGCGTCTCAATTTTGAAATCGCTAAACATTGCAGGCGCATCTCTTTTTAGTTCTTGTAAGAGATTGCAGGAAAGATTTCTCATCTCTTCGTCACCCGGAATCGAGCCTCTTACCTCAAGAAAGTGACGTATTGCTCGTGCATTTGCAGTAGCTACAATTTTTGTTTCAGTTGCGTTTGGAAGAACACTCCTTGCAGCTGAACGAACAGCTCGCCTTAATTCCTTCTGAGATAACCCATCCAAGATAGAACTCCCATCTTTCTCCAATGCTTCGTGGATTTCTCGATAGGATTTTCTCGCTACTTTCATAGCTTCTTGCCAAGCTTTTAACGCATCCGGATAACGATGTAGCTGAGCCGGTTCGATAAAGGTTGCATCTACTTCATCATGGTACTGCTGAGAAAGCTGGCTAAATGCAAACCCCGGCCGATGTCTTACAAGC
>JBARHM010000481.1:0-1582 GCA_049799235.1 Gallionella sp. | reverse complement strand
GTGATTTCCAGTGTTGTGCTGCTGGCAGTGGAAATCGAGAAATGGCTGGTGCGCAGAGAATGGATCTATCGCACGAACTGACAGCAGTTCCGCCAGTAATTCATAGTGACAGAAATCGTAGCGAGTGGTTTGGGGGTGGGGGAGATCAGCGCGCAGCGAATAGCCGCTCTGACACGGTGTTGCGAAGCATCCTGGTGCGGGAAGAGCGGCATGCATCTGCTCCCGCAATCGGCTGGCTTCGCCAGTAACGTGTCGCAGATGCGGCATACATATCAGTTTACCGCTACACGGCCCCGGATAGCGAGCCCTGCCCGACCCCGCTCCCGAATCGCGCATAACCAATGACTTGGTTGGCGTAGTTTGCCAACTTAGTCAGATGGCTAGTAGTTTCATCAGTAGATTTGTGTCGCTATGTAAGATCAGTGCATCATTTCACCAGTAGCCCCAGTTTATTCGCCAGCCATTTGGTGGTGGTCGCCTGGATCAGGATAGTCATCAGGATCGCGATGAAGGTCACCGAGGCGATGATCTGCGCGCCAGGAGCGTTCATCCCCACCAGCATGCCGGCCAGCGCGCCGGGAATCACGCCGGTCTCGCGTGTCCAGCACATGAACAGCATTTCCTTGAGACTCCATTTGGCACGGCGGTCAGGAAAAGCGCACAGGAACACTGTAACGGGGCGCGCCACTAACATGAACACCACAACCACCGCGACGCCGCTGAGCAGGTGTTGGTTCATCAGGCCGAAATCGACCTGAGTGCCAAGCAGGATGAAAATGAACATGCGCATGATGAGGGCCGTGGTCATCACGAAGTCTTCAAGTTGATTACCTTCCAGCCGGGTGAGCTTGAATCCCAGCGATTCCTGATTGCCGAGCATGATGCCGAACACGAACACCGCCATGAAACCGCTGGCGTGCATGCCGTCCGCACCCATATATGCGCCGATCACCGCCATCAGCGTGACCACCGGCGCGAACTCGGCGAGGAAGCCGAATTTTTCGTGTGAGGTCAGCAATGCGGCCAGATATCCCAATACTCCGCCGATGACGATCCCCAGCAGCGATTGCTTGAACAGGTCGGTAAAGGCATCGCCGATCGAGAATTCGCCTGAGCCCATCGCTACGCCCAGCACGGCAAAGGTGAGGATAGCTCCCATCGCATCATTGAACGCGGATTCGCTCATCACGGTCTGCGCCACACGTTCCTTGATGCGCACTTGTTTGAATACCGGAACCAAGGTTGCCGGATCGGTAGAGGCGACTACGGCGCCAAGCAACAGCGCGACGATGGGCGCGACTCCAAGGAAGTAATAGGCCGCCACGCCGGTGATGACAGCGGTGATCAGCACGCCGACGGTGGCGATCACGAGTAATGTAATCCACACTTCCTTCAGCACCTTGAGCCGGATTGATGCTCCGCCATCGAACAGGATGTAACTGGAACCGAAGATCAGGATCAACTGGTTGATTGTGGAGTCGGCCTTGATGTCCACCAGGCCCAATACGCTCGGGCCGAGCAACATGCCGACCAACAGAAACACCACCACATCGGGTATCCGGGCCAGTCGGGCGATCAAACC
>JBARHM010000480.1:0-2634 GCA_049799235.1 Gallionella sp. | reverse complement strand
GTGCCAAGCAGGTCGTCGGCCTCCAGCGAGTCGCTGGCGACGACAGCCCAGCCAAAGGACTCGAAGAAGTCGCCGCAGTCGGCCCACTGGGGCGCCAGCTCGCCGGGGATCTCGTCGCGGTCGGCGTGGTAGCCCGGGAACAGCTCGGTGCGGTAGGCGGCCGCGTCCGGGCCGAAGCACAGCGCCACCGCGCGCGGTTCGTGTGCTTCGACCTCCCGCACGATCAGGTTCGCCGTCCCCAGCAGCGCGTTCACCGGCTTCCCGTCCGGCCCCACGATCGAGTCGGGCAGCGCGTAGAAGGCGCGGAAGAGCATCGACGGCGCGTCGACGGCGAGCAGCGGGCGCTCCATCGCCCTCACCCTAAAGCGCCGGGCGGGCCGAGGTTGCCGGTCGTCTAGGTTTGCGTGCTCGTGAGCGAGAGGGCCCTCCACATCGAGAACCTGGTCAAGCGCTACCCGACCGGGGTCGAGGCGCTGCGCGACGTCTCGATCGACATCGAGCCGGGCGAGTTCTTCGGTTTGCTCGGCCCCAACGGCGCCGGCAAGTCGACTCTGATCCACTGCACGACCGGGCTCGCGCAGCCGACCGCCGGCACGATCCGCGTCTTCGGCCACGACGCGATCCGCAACTACGGCGAGGCGCGCCTGGCCGTGGGGCTGGCGCCGCAGGAGGTGAACCTCGACTGGTTCCTCACCGTCGAGGAGACGCTCGACTACCACGCCGGCTACTTCGGGGTGCCCAAGCGCGAGCGTCGCGAGCGGGTCAAGGAGCTGCTCGAGACCTTCTCCCTGACCGAGAAGCGCGACGAACGCACCCGCACCCTCTCCGGCGGGATGAAGCGCCGCCTGATCCTCGCCCGCGCCCTGATGCACCGGCCCCGCCTGCTGATCCTCGACGAGCCGACCGCCGGTGTCGACATCGAGCTGCGGCTGGAGCTGTGGCACTACGTCCAGCGCATCAACCAGGAGGGGACGACGATCCTGCTGACCACGCACTACCTGGAGGAGGCGGAGCAGCTCTGCAGCAAGATCGCCTTCATCGCCGAGGGCCGGATCGCCGCCCAGGGGACGAGTGAGGCGCTGACCGCGAGCTACGGCGTCGCCAACCTCGAGGACGCCTACCTGGCGCTGGTCGGGCGCAAGGAGCTCTCGCGCTCGCGCATCGAGGAGCTGGCGCAGTGAGCGCCGCGCAGATCCGCTTCCTCGCCCTCTGGCGGCGCGAGGTCAACCGCTTCATGAAGATCAAGAAGCAGACGATCGGCGCGCCGCTGCTGGAAACCTTCCTCTACATCTCCGTCTTCGGCGCCGCCCTCGGCTCGCGGATCAAACAGCTGCACGGGATCGATTACATCGTCTTCGTCATCCCCGGCCTGATCATGATGGCCTGGGCTACCAACGCCTTCGCCAACAACTCCTCCTCGATCCTGCAGCAGAAGTTCCAGGGGGCGATCCACGACCAGCTCTCCTCGCCGGCGTCGCCGCTGGAGCTGCTGCTCGCCTTCTCGCTCGGCGGCTTCATCCGCGGCTTCCTGGTCGCGGCGCTGACCTTCCTCGTCGCCTCGCTGCTGGTCGACCTGCCGGTCGACCACATCCTCGTCCTCGTTCCCGGGCTGTTCCTCGTCGGTTTCTTCTTCTCCCAGCTCGGCGTCCTGATCGGCGTCCGGGCCGAGCAGTTCGACGACGTCGCCATCGCCCAGACCTTCGTATTGACGCCGCTGATCTTCCTCGGCGGCGTCTTCTACTCCGCCTCCCTGCTGCCCCAGCCGTTCGAGACCCTGACCCGCTTCAACCCCGTCTACTACATGATCGGCCTCGTCCGCTACGGCTTCCTCGGCTACACGGAAACCAGCATCGCCCTCTCGCTTCTCTTGCTCACCGCGGCGACAGTCGCCCTCACCGCATTCAACTGGCGCCTCTTCGCCCGCGGGTACAGGCTTCGCGCCTAGCTCGCCTGGCTGGCGGCCATAGAGCCTAGGCCGGTTCGGCAACCAGCCCGTCGACTTCGTCCTCGGAGTCCGGCACCACGAGGATCGCGCCCTCGCCGGTCACGTAGGCCTCCTCGCCGTGGTGCGTGACGTCCATCCCGATCGCCTCCTCATGTTCGCTCGAGCGCAGCGGCATGACCAGCCCGATCAGCTTCAGCAGCCCGAACGTCATGCCGAAGGCGTAGACGGGACCGGCGAGCGCCGCCAGCGCCTGATCGCCGAGCTGCGTCGCGTTGCCGTAGACGAGCCCATCGGAGACGCCGTTCCAGGCGAACGATGCGAACAGGCCGACGGCGAGGATCCCGGTGAAGCCGGCGACGCCGTGGGCGGCGAGCACGTCGAGCGTCTCGTCGACCCGTGTTCGCGGCCGCCAGACGATCACCGCGTAGCAGGGAAGGGCCCCGAGGAAGCCGAGCGCGATCGCCCAGCCGGGGCTGATGAAGCCGCCCGCCGGGGTGATCAGCACACAGCCGACGATGATCGCGGTGGCGGCGCCGACCGCTGTCACCTTGCGGCCGCGGATCAGGTCGAGGACGAACCAGGTGAGCAGCGAGCAGGCCGGTGTGAGCAACGTGTTGACGAAGGCGAGGACGCTGGAGTTGCCGGTCGAGAAGCCGCTGCCGCCGTTGAACCCGAACCAGCCGAACCAC
>JBARHM010000479.1:0-1896 GCA_049799235.1 Gallionella sp. | reverse complement strand
GCCGCGGCAACGGCGACGGCCAGTTCAATGTTCCGCTGCACGCCGCTGTCGGTCCGGACGACACGCTCTATGTTCTGGATTCGGGCACTTTCCGGGTGCAGGCCTTTGATAGGGACGGCAAATTCCTGCGCAGCTTCGGCAAACCAGGCAAGGAATTCGGCAATCTAGCGCGGCCGCGGGGCATGGCAGTCGACGACGACGGTAACATTTACGTCACCGATGCCAGCTTTAATAATTTCCAGATATTCAATCCGGAAGGCCAGTTGTTGCTGACTATCGGTGAAGGAAGCCTGGAAAGCAATCCGGGCCGGTATGGCATGCTAAGCGGCATCTCCGTAGATGAGACCGGGCGCATCTACGTGGTGGATCAGTTGTATGACAAGCTGGAGGTTATCCGGCGCCTGACTGAAAGCGAGGGCCAGCAGATTCTCGAGAAGGCCAAGAAATAGGATCGTCGATAGCCCGATACTCCGACGCCTAGTCGTAATTGTTGACAAAGTTTCTCTGGTATATCCAAACTCCCGAACTTAGGAATATATTAAGTAAGGTTTCTCTGAATTAGGAAGATCAGATGTATGTTGATAAATTGACAGACTACGTAATCAAGAACTTAGGATATTGGCATATTACGTGCTTATACCAATGCGAATAGTGTTTCTGAGTTTGGCTCCATTTCTTGCTGATGTTTGTTGCTTTGTAAGGAACATGCTTCGTAAATATTGTATTTAGTTTGGTGCCCACAATCAAAATCGAAAATTCAGAGGTGTATAATATGATTGCTCATAAAAACATGACGATAGGAGCCGGTTCGTACAGGGTTGGTCAAGTGCTGATAGTATTGCTGGCCAGCATTTCACTGATTCCTATCAGCTGGGCCGCACCCTTACCCCAGCCACCCACCAAATATACCAAATTTTCCAATATAGGCAGCATCGCCAATACCCGGCACAACCTGACGCAAGACACAGCATTCGATTCTGGAGGTTATCCTATTGCTGCTTATATGGGTTCTTCACGTAACGATTATGGCGAAGTCTGTGTGTACTGTCATACACCGCACGGAGCGAACAACTTCATCGCGGCGCCGCTGTGGAACCGCACAATCAAACCTACCAACTACAAGACCTATGACGAACTCGGGACTACGACGCTGACCCAACCGGTGTTGAGCACACCGGGTCCCGCATCGTTGACCTGCCTGTCGTGCCACGATGGCCAGACCGCGGTCGATTCGATCATCAATATGCCTGGTTCGGGGATGGGTGATCTCGCCCAGCAACAAAGCCAAAACACCGCTTTCCTGGATTCGTGGCCACCGGGTGGCGGTGGTCCGGTCAACCATATGGGTTTGAACAGTACCAACGGCATACTGGGCAACGAACAGGGTTCTCTTCAAGCGACCTTATCACCGACTTCACCGGGTCCCGGATGGACACAGCAGCCATGCGGCTTCTGCCCGCCGGGATTATTCCTTTATACGCTTCCTGGGCAGGGTTGTTTGACATGCCACTCAGATGTTGGCGATGGCGCGGGTGCGGGAGCTATTGCTGATTTCAGGTTGTTCAATATCGGCACCGACCTGAGGAATGACCATCCGATCGGGGTCACCTTCCCGCCGCTCAACGGGCCCGGCACTGACTGGAACACGCCTGCCGCCACACAAGGCACATCGGATTATTTCGAATCCATTGCGAACGGCAGAATGGACAAGCAAGAAATACGCACCTACGACGGCAAGGTCGAGTGCGCCTCCTGCCACGACCCGCATGGCGTGCCCTCGGCCGGAACAGGGACGGTGTTCAACAAGACCTTCTTGCGCAAGCAAAACACGAACGGCAGCGCCGTCTGCTTGACCTGCCACAACAAGTAAGTGTCCTGTATCGATGCACAAAAGGC
>JBARHM010000478.1:0-1671 GCA_049799235.1 Gallionella sp. | reverse complement strand
AGGTATAGGCCATGGTGCTGGCGTCTTCGTAGCGCGCCATCGACTTGTCATAGCGCTCGGCCTCGCGCTGCTCGGCGCTGAAATATTTCACCGTCTCGTAGTTCAGAAGCGAGTCGATCGCCTTGGTGTTCGCCTCGGTGTCGGAGTCGTTCATCTTGCGGCGAATCTCGATCCGCCATTCGGTCGCGATGTAGGTGTAGTACATGTAGATCACGACGGTGATCATGGTGGCGAGCACGTATCGCCAGTCGAACTGCCACAGCAGCACGGCCATCAGCAGCGAAACCTCGACGATGGTCGGGACCAGTTGCAGGATCACCATCCGCACGATGACCTCGATGCCGAGGCGGCCGCGTTCCAGCACGCGCGTCAGCCCGCCGGTCTTGCGCTCCAGATGAAAGCGCAGCGACAGCTCGTGCATGTGGACGAAGGTGAGATAAGCGAGCTTGCGCACCGCATGCATCGCCACGCGCGCGAAGATTCCGTCGCGCCATTGGGTCAGGACCGCCATCAGCACGCGCACGGAGCCGTAGCTTAACGTCATGATCAGGGGTGAGGCGACCAGCCACATCGCCCAGTTCGACGACTGCACCGGAGCGGTATCCGCGCCTGTCAGCGCGTCGATCGCCCATTTGAAGGTAAACGGCACCGACAGCGTCGCCAGCTTCGCGACCAGCAGCAACACCATCGACCAGACCACACGCATCTTCAGATCGATGCGATCGCCGGGCCAGATGTACGGCCACAGATGCAGTAGCGTCCCGAGCAGGGTCGCCTGTTCCACTGACTTATTGGAGGAAGGCAGCGCTTCGCCGGCGCGTGGGGACGAGTCAGTATGGGCCATCAATCAAGAGCCTGGAGAATCGCTGTCGAGCGTCTTTTGTTTTTCTGCATTCCGCCAGTCATATAGAGTGTTTGAGCGCCGCGTGCACCCTCGCCGGAAGGCAAATTCTTCGCGATTCGACCGGCATTTACGGATAGATTCGACTGTCTTTGCGAATCGCACGGACTTGACGGCCTTACGCTGCAGTGCCACATGCCGGGCATGAACAAGATCAGAACTACATGAACAAGATCAGAACTATATGTGTCTATTGCGGCTCCGGCCCGGGCACAAACCCCCGCTTCATCGAAGCTGCCATTGGCTTGGGAAAGACCCTCGCCGAGAACGGTATTCGGCTCGTCTATGGCGGCGGATCGGTCGGACTGATGGGCGCGATCGCCAAATCCACGCTGGATCACGGCGGCCTGGTCACCGGCATCATTCCGGATTTTTTGCGATCCCGCGAAAATATGCTGACGCGCGTTCAGGAAATGATCGTCACGCCCGACATGCATGAGCGCAAGCGGCTGATGTTCGAGCGCTCTGACGCGTTCGTGGCGCTGCCCGGTGGCGTCGGCACGCTGGAAGAACTGGTGGAGCAACTGACCTGGCAGCAGCTTGGCCGCCACACCAAGCCGGTCCTGCTTGCGAACATCGACGGCTTCTGGGAGCCGCTGCTCGCGCTGCTCGCGCATATGCGGGCCACGGAATTCATCCGGCCCTCGCTGGCGGTCGATATCCTGAAAGCGGAACGGGTCGAGGAAATCCTGCCGCGGTTGCGCGCCGCCGCCGCTCGCGCACCTGAGAGGGAGCTTGCGCCCGAAATGGCACGCCGGCTTTAGCTGCTA
>JBARHM010000477.1:0-2237 GCA_049799235.1 Gallionella sp. | reverse complement strand
ACCCAAGCCGCGCCGGCGTGCATGCCGCGCAGGGTTCTTTCTCCCCTCGCCCGCAGGCGGGAGAGGGGGAGAGGGAGTCGCAGTATCAACCCCGCTCCACTCTGCCAGTGTATCGCCGCCAGCTTTTCCCCGACCGGCTGCTCGGCGAATCCGTGCGATACGGCGAGACCGTATTCGAGAACGACGACATCCGCATGTGGCACATGGATGACGGCATCGCGATCCTGAGCTTCCGCAGCAAGATGCACACGCTGGGCAACGAAGTGCTGGACGGCATTCTGCGCGCGCTCGACGAAGCTGAGGCGAACTTCAAGGCGCTGGTCATCTGGCAGACCGAGCCGCCGTTCTCGGCGGGAGCTAATCTTTTGCAAGCGATGCAGGGCGTGCAGGAACATGCCGCGAATGAAGGATTGATCGGCAAGCTCAAGGGCGCAACCACACGCGTCAAGTACACCATCGCGGGCGGCGGCGGACTGGGCGACATCGTCAACGCCGCCACCGGCAACGTGCCGCACGTCGCGGACGTGGTGAAGAAATTCCAGGTCATCTCGCAGCGCCTGCGATATGCGCGCGTGCCCACCATCGCCGCGGTGGACGGCCTGGCGCTCGGCGGCGGCTGCGAATTCGCGATCCATTGCACGCGCCTCGTCGCGACGCTTGAAAGCTATATCGGATTAGTGGAAGTCGGCGTGGGTCTCTTGCCCGCGGGCGGCGGCTGCAAGGAGATGGCCTCGCGCGCCGCGCATGAGGCGACGCGTTTCGCCAGCGACAACCGCCTCGACGTGTTCCCCTACCTGAGGAAATATTTCCAGCAGATCGCGATGGGCGAGGTCGCCAAGAGCGCCGAGCTGGCGCGCGAGATGGGCTACCTCAGGGCATCAGACCGCATCGTGCTGAACCGCTTCGAGCTGCTGCATATCGCGAAGGAAGAAGCGAAGGCGCTCACCGCCACCGCCTACCGTCCGCCGCTGCACCCGCGCCAGATACCCGTCGCCGGGCGCACCGGCATCGCCACGCTGAAGGCCGCGATGGTCAACATGCTCGAAGGCGGTTTCATCTCGGAATACGACTACAACATCGGCTGTCGCATCGCGGAGATCATGTGCGGCGGCGACGTGGAAGCGGGCAGCATGGTGGACGAGGATTGGCTGCTCGACCTCGAACGCAAGCACTTCCTCGAACTGGTCGCGAGCGAGAAGACACAGGAACGCGTGGAGTATATGTTGAAGAACGGGAAGCCTTTAAGAAATTAGAATTTATAGTTTATTGTGTATGTCTCATAAGCAGACAGTAGAACCAGCACGTAGAGCAGCTAAAAATCGGATATATGCGGATGAAAGACGAAGAGTGGCGTATGAAAAAAATTCTCACGATAGTTTTATGGTGCCTCTTTCTAATAACAGCGCATGCAGCAAGTTTCGATTGTGGAAAAGCAACCATAAAGGCTGAGAAACTAATTTGTGAGAATTGTGAGCTATCGGAATTGGACGATGAGCTAAATCATTCTTACAAAGCTGTATTACAAAGAGAAGATGTAAAGCAAAATGCAATTATTAGCCAGCGGCAATGGCTAAAGCATGAAAGAAATATTTGTAATACTGCTAAATGCATTGAAACCGCTTATAAGAAACGGCTCAAGGAAATAGAGTTGATGTCATCTTACGGAATGGTCACCTTAAGGGAGCCCGCAAGCAAGAAAAAAGGAGTTGACCATCCCCCCTTCAAATTATTCGGTCATACCCCGATAGTCGTTGGAGTTGGTGAATTTAATTATCAAACTTCAATTAATGGGGCAGATTTTAGCAGATGCAGTAATATCAAAAAGAATGTAGAGAGTTTGATATGTTCAAATCAACTATTGCTTTCTCTTGATAATGAACTCTCGGGAATCTATTCGAATGCTAACGAACAGGGTAGATATGAAAGATCGCAGCAACTGTGGTTAAGAAAGCGTGATCGTTGTACTACTTATCTTTGCCTTAAAAAAGCTTATGAGTCTCGGATAAATGAGGTCAAATGGATGGTACATTTTGACAAAAATATTCCCAAAGACTCATTGATACGGACATTATGTGAAAAACTCACTGTAGCGGCATCAAGAAGGCAAATATTGTCAATAACTCAGGGTGTAGAAGATATTAATAACGATGGTCAACCTGAAACTGTTCAGGAATGTGATGGGGGCACTACGGATATACCTTGTTCAGAATACTACGATCTTTTTGGTAAGAAAATTG
>JBARHM010000476.1:0-1554 GCA_049799235.1 Gallionella sp. | reverse complement strand
CCCCCCCCGGCCATGGAATCTGGAACTGGAATATACCCGCGAGATGATGGCGTCGCTATTGCTTCGCAAAGAGCCAAGCAAGGTGCTGCTGATCGGCTTGGGAGCCGCCTCTCTGACCAAGTTCCTGTATCGCCACTATCCGCTTGCAAACCTCACCGTGGTGGAGATCGAACCTGCCGTGGTTGCCGCCGCACGACAGTTCTTCAAGCTGCCTGAAGACCCGAAACGTCTCAATCTGGTGATCGGCGATGGCGCGGAATTTGTGCTGAGCAGCAGCGGGAAATTCGACTTGATCCTGGTGGACGGTTTTGATGAGAATGCGCACAGCGGCGCGCTTGAAACACTGCCTTTCTATCAGGCTTGCCGCACGCTCTTGAGCAATGACGGGATCGTGGCAATCAATCTGCTGACCCGCAGCCGTAATCCGGAAGCGATAACGGCACGCATCGCGGAGGCGTTCGATGATCGCGCGTTGGCATTTCCTTCATGCGAGAGCGGCAACGCCATCGTGTTCGCAGCATCGGGCGACCCTATCGATATATCGCTCGATGATCTGAAAGAAAGCGCACTGACAATGAAAGAAACAACCGGATTGAATCTGTTGCCGACACTTGCACGTCTCGTTCAGACTAGAACCTGTTTGAACAATCGTTTGATACTGTAAACAAGCATCACGATGCCGGTTTTGCTATACGATGCAAATTCGCGTCACAAGTAAAGCCTCAATATGAACAACCAGGATAAGGGAGCAACCATGGCCACAATGATCATTTTAGGTTTCGTCGCTGTGATGCTGTTCTACGGCATCAGCCTGTACAACCATCTGGTCAACGTCAAACACGCTGTTGCCAAAGCATGGGCGAACATCGATGTGCTGCTCAAACAACGTCATGATGAGCTGCCCAAGTTGGTCGAGGTGTGCAAACAATACAAGCAGTTCGAACAAAGCACCCTGCAAAAAGTCATTGAGGCTCGCTCGCAGGTTCAGGAAGCTCGCCAGAAGCAGGACATCCCCGCGCTGGGTCAGGCTGAAGGTATGCTGCGCATGGGGCTGGGAAACATATTCGCTGTGGCAGAGGCATATCCGGAACTGAAGGCCAACGAGAACTTCATGCAATTGCAGACCCGCATCACCTCGCTGGAGAATGGCATCGCCGACCGCCGCGAGTTGTATAACGAGTCGGTGAACATCAACAACGTGCAGATCGAGGTCTTCCCCGCCAGCATCATCGCGAGCATATTCAATTTCGGTGAGAAGCCGCTGCTGGAATTTTCCGCCACCGAGAAGGCAGACGTGGATATGAAATCGCTGTTCAGCTAGATCCCCATGCTGGTCACGCTGCGCCGCGGATACGCGCATCTGGTCACCTCAGGTGCACAGTTGCTGCTGCTGTTGGTCGGACTCAAGCTGGAGTCGCGCAACGGCTGGCTGACTTGCCTCTCCTTCATGGCCGCCATCAGCATCCTGGCGTGGCTGTCGGCATTGAACCGGCTGCGCGCGATACGCGACACGCCCACCGCGAAGATCGCTTCCGCCGCGCAAGGCTATGTGGA
>JBARHM010000475.1:0-9586 GCA_049799235.1 Gallionella sp. | reverse complement strand
GTTGAGCTCCACACTGATCCTGCCGGGTGAAGAGGGTCCGCTGAACGATGCTGAGTACATCCGTGGATTATTGGAAAAGCAGGTCGACCTTGTGATAGACGGCGGTGCGGTGGGTGTGGATTTCACCACTGTGATAGATTTGACCGGAGATGTACCGGTCTTGCTGCGCCGCGGCAAGGGAAATCCCGCCCCGTTTGGAATTGAAGACTGATAGAGAACCCGATGCAAATAGAGCAACTGATACAAACCATCTCGCTCGCGGCGATCCCCGTGCTGTTCGCGATCACCCTGCACGAAGCGGCGCATGGTTACGTGGCACGGCATTTCGGAGACATGACCGCCTATCAGCAGGGACGCATCACCCTGAATCCGCTGCGCCATATCGATCCAATCGGTACCATACTGTTGCCGATAGCGACCCTGATGCTGGGCGGCATTCTGTTCGGCTGGGCCAAGCCGGTACCGGTCAATTTTGCCGCCTTGCGACGTCCCAAGCAGGATATGCTGTGGGTGGCGATCGCCGGACCGGCCTCGAATCTGGTCATGGCATTCGGCTGGGCGCTGCTTTATAAACTGGGGTGGATGTTTCCCGGGAATTATTTTGCCGAACCGATGTTGGGCATGGCCGAATGGGGGATCAAGATCAACATCGTGCTGTTGGTGCTTAATCTGCTGCCGTTGCCTCCGCTGGATGGCGGGCGCGTTGCGGTAAGCATGTTGCCGCATCGCCAGGCATACCAACTGGCAAAGATCGAGCCCTATGGCATGTTCATCCTGATCTTCATGGCGATCACGCCTGTGCTGGGCTGGATATTATTGCCGCTGGTGAGGCTGATGTATCAATTGATTTCTGTATTGTTTGGAATATAAATATGTTTGCCGAACGTGTGTTATCGGGTATGCGCCCCACCGGAAGTCTGCATCTGGGCCATTACCACGGTGTTTTGAAGAACTGGGTAAAGATGCAGAACGAGTACGAATGTCTGTTCTTCGTCGCGGACTGGCACGCCCTGACCACTCATTACGACACGCCGCATGTCATTGAACAAAGCGTGTGGGACATGGTGGTGGACTGGCTGGCTGCAGGTGTCAATCCTGCGCGCGCGACATTGTTCATTCAATCCAGAGTTCCCGAACACGCCGAATTGCATTTGCTGCTGTCGATGATCACCCCGCTGGGCTGGCTGGAGCGCGTGCCTACCTACAAGGACCAGCAGGAAAAACTTTCCGAGAAAGATCTCGGCACTTACGGCTTTCTCGGCTACCCGCTGCTGCAAAGCGCGGACATCCTGATCTATCGCGCCACCCAGGTGCCGGTCGGAGAAGACCAGGTGCCGCATATAGAGTTCACCCGCGAGATCGCCCGCCGCTTCAACCATATCTATGGTCGTGAACCGGGATTCGAGGAAAAGGCCGAAGCCGCAGTAAGAAAACTCGGCAGCAAAAAAGCCAAGCTGTATTTCGAATTGCGTACCCGCTACCAGGAACAGGGCGATAACGAAGCATTGGAGTCGGCCAAATCCCTGCTGGATGAACAGCAAAGCCTGAGTCTTGGTGATCGCGAGCGTTTGTTCGGTTATCTGGAAGGCAGCGGCAAGATGATCCTGTCGGAACCGCGTGCGATGCTCACCGCCGCCTCGAAAATGCCCGGACTGGACGGGCAGAAAATGTCCAAGTCCTACAACAACACCATCTCGCTGCGCGAAGACGAGGTCAGCGTCAGCAAGAAGATCCGCACCATGCCGACCGATCCCGCGCGCATCCGCCGCAGTGATCCCGGTGACCCGGACAAGTGTCCGGTGTGGCCGTTACACCAAGTATATTCCGGCGAGGATGTGAAACAATGGGTGATGAAGGGCTGCAAGAGTGCCGGTATAGGCTGCATTGAATGCAAACAGCATGTGATCGACGCAGTGCTGGAGGAACAGCGCCCGATGCGCGAACGCGCCCAGATGTATCTGGACGACCCGGCGCTGGTGCGCAACATCATTGCCGACGGCTGCGAAAAGGCGCGCAAACTTGCATCGGAAACCATGCGCGAAGTGCGCGAAGCGATGGGGCTGGACTACAGCTAGATGTCAGTCATCCTTAAATCGGTTATCACCTGTCCGCACTGCGGCATTGCCAAAGAGGAAACGATGCCGACCGATGCATGCCAGTTCTTTTACGAATGCACTGCGTGCCATGCCATCCTGCGTCCGAATTCAGGTGATTGCTGTGTGTTCTGTTCATTTGGTACCATACCGTGCCCGCCGGTTCAACTTCAACTGGATTGCTGCAAGCATTAACTATGACCCAGACTGATATTCAATCTCCCGCTCCGTTGGCATACATCCACGGCGAACCGCTGCTCGTGATGCCGCAGGATCTGTATATCCCGCCGGACGCGCTCGAGCTGGCGCTGGAGACTTTTCAGGGACCGCTGGATTTGCTGCTATATCTGATCCGCAAGCACAACCTGGATGTGCTGGATATCCCGATGGCGGAGCTGACACGCCAATACATGGGCTACATCGAAATAATGCATCAGAATCGTCTTGAACTGGCAGCGGAATATCTGCTGATGGCTGCGGTTCTGATCGAGATCAAATCGCGCATGCTGTTGCCGCGTCCGCCCAAAGTCAGCGAAGAGGACGGAGAAGATCCGCGCGCCGAACTGATGCGCCGCTTGCTCGAATATGAACAAATGAAGCAGGCAGCGAATCGTCTCAATGAGTTGCCTCAGGCCGGCCGTGATTTTGAAGTTGTGCAAGTGCTGATAGAAAACACCCTGCAGGTTCGTCTGCCGGAAGTCAGCGTGGAAGATCTGCGCCACGCCTGGCTGGGCCTGCTGGCGCGCGCCAAGTTGAATACGCACCACAAGGTGCGCCGAGAGCAGCTCTCGGTGCGAGAGCAGATGACACACATCCTGCGCTGCTTGCAAGGCGGCGAATATGTGATGTTCGACCGGCTTTTCGATGTGCAGGGCGGCGTGGCAAAACTGGTGGTCACCTTCATCGCCGTTCTTGAACTGGCCAAAGACTATCTGGTTGAAATACAGCAAAACGAAACAATGGGGAACATCTATGTCCGTGCAAGCAGAGCCATTAACGCAGAGTGAATCATCGATCATCATTTTACCTTTGCCGGTCGAAGGTGATGATCAACCCCTGCAGTCCAACGATACAGCACAGTTCAAGCGTGTGCTCGAGACCGCACTATTGACCAGCAGCGAACCGCTTTCGCTGGCCGAACTGAAAAAACTCAGCGATGCACCGCTGGACAGCCGGCAGCTGGAAGCGCTGCTCGAAGAACTTGCTCAGGACTGGCAAGATCGCGGCGTGGAACTGACCAAGGTAGCCAGCGGCTGGCGGTTCCGCGCCAAACCGGAGATGCAGTCATATCTGGACCGGCTCAACCCGCAGAAGCCGCCACGCTATTCGCGCGCGGTGCTGGAAACGCTTGCCATCATCGCCTATCACCAACCGGTGACGCGCGGCGACATCGAAGAGATACGCGGCGTTGCAGTCTCGTCACAAATCCTGAAGACTCTGGAGACACGCGGTTGGGTGGAAGTGATCGGCACCCGTGATACGCCGGGCAAACCTGAGTTGTTTGCCACCACCAAGCAATTGCTCGACGACCTGAATCTGCGCGCCCTTCAGGAACTGCCTTCGCTGGAAGAGATCGGCATGCTGCTGGAGCAGGAATCGACTGCGCCGGAGGTTCCGCAAATTCCGGTTGCTGCGACTGTGGCGGAGTAAAGCCTGTTCAGGCATGAAGCTGATCCAGTCCAGGGATAATCCGTTCTACAGGGAAATCGTCAAGATCGCCGGTTCGTCACGGCAACGCAGCCGCTCCAACCAGACCCTGCTCGACGGCGCGCATCTGCTGGCTGCATATCTGGATGCCGGGATGAGGCCGCAACATATCCTGGTAAATGTTGCCGCTTTGCAGGATGACGAGATCACATCGTTGCTCGAACGAGTAGGCGATATTCCCGTTACGCAACTGGATGACAAGCTGTTCGCCAAACTCAGCGAACTGAAGACTCCGACAGGAATCCTCGCTCTCATACAAATCCCACAACCGCAAACTTCTGTAGAACAAAGCCGCTTTGCGCTGCTGCTGGAAGATATCCAGGATCCCGGCAATCTCGGCTCGATGCTGCGCTCGGCAGCGGCTGCCGGATGTGATGCGGTATTCATGTCCCCAGGTTGTGCCGATGCCTGGTCGCCCAGGGTGCTGCGTGCGGCGATGGGCGGGCATTTTGCTTTGCACGTTTTCGAGCAGCGGGATTTGCCGGGCGTGGCCAAAGAATTTTGCGAGCAGCCGCAACGCGGCTTGCCCGCTTACCCCTCTGCGGGCAAGTTGCTGGCTGCCAGTCTTCAAGCCAAACAAAGCCTGTATGACTGCGACCTGAGCGGCAAGGTGGCATTTCTGATCGGCAACGAGGGGGCGGGGTTGTCCGGCGAATTACTGAATCTTGCAACGCAAAGAATCGCCATCCCGATGCGAGGCAAAGTCGAATCGCTGAATGCGGCGGCGGCCACAGCGATCTGTTTGTTTGAGGCGTTACGGCAGCGGCAGACGCAGTGATTCAATCCGTGTTTCCAATGAAAACGACGCATTGGTGAAGTAGTTCACAAGACTGGCGATTCAAACTTGCCGCCGGCACGGCATTTCATATCGTTGCGGCCATTAAACTCCTTGACCTGTAAGCAGATTTCGCTATAATGCGCGCCCCTGTGAGGCTGCCTGCGAAACTGAAGGGCAGATTCACTTACCTTGCTCCACCGCACCGCAAGCGGGGGGCTTTAACCACAAGGAGAAGCAATGCGACATTACGAAATCGTGTTTATCGTGCATCCCGATCAAAGCGAGCAAGTTCCCGCGATGATCGAGCGTTACCGCACGCTGGTCACCACCAATGGTGGCCATATCCACCGCCTGGAGGATTGGGGCCGCCGTCAGTTGGCTTACCCGATACAAAAGATCCACAAGGCACACTATGTGCTGATGAATATCGAATGCAACCAGACAACGCTCGACGAACTGGAACACGCGTTCCGCTTCAATGATGCGGTGTTGCGTCATCTTACCGTCAAGACCAAGGCTGCCGTAACCGAACCGTCCGCAATGATGAAGGAAGAAAAATCACGCTCCATGCCGACTGACGGTGTGCCTGCGGTAGAAGCAGAGGTGCAGGCTGAAGCAGGCGAAGTGGCAGTTTGAGGCAAATCTATTAAGGCGGGTGCGGTGTGCAGTGAATGTACCAGCGTTTGCTGAAGTTGCTGATAAGGCCGCCCGGTTTACAGTCGCACTGAACATCAAGGTGCGCGGGTTTTAAGCCCGGCAAAGTAACCGCAGCCGACAACAGGTTTTGCATATTAACGACATACTTGGAATAAGGAAATATCATGGCTCGTCCATCGGACAAAAAGAAAGATGACAAGAACAAGCGCTCGTCCCGCAACAATCTGTTCAAGCGCCGCAAGTTCTGCCGCTTCACCGTCGAAAAGATCGCAGAAGTGGATTACAAGGATGTGAACATCCTCAAGGAATTCATTTCCGAGAACGGCAAGCTAATCCCGGCGCGCATTACCGGCACGAAGACACGCTACCAGCGCCAACTGAGCACTGCTGTGAAACGCGCACGCTTCCTGGCATTGATGCCTTACACTGACTTGCACTAAGGAGCCAAGTCATGCAAATCATATTGATGGAAAAAGTGACCAACGTCGGTCAATTGGGTGACGTAGTCAAGGTCAAGAACGGCTTTGCGCGCAATTTTCTGATCCCTCAGGGCAAGGCAAAGCGCGCGACAGAAGCCAACATGGCTGAGTTCGAGGTTCGTCGTGCGGAGCTGGAGGCGGCTGACAAGGCCAAGCTTGCCGCGGCGCAGGCAATCGGCGAAAAACTGGCAGGTCTTACCTTGCAGATCGTGCAAAAGGCCGGTGTTGATGGAAAGCTGTTTGGTTCCGTCACCAATGCCGACATCGCCAGCGCTTTGGCTGCTCAGAGATTTGATATCGAGAAATCGCAGATCCGCATGCCTCAAGGTCATCTCAAGCAGATCGGCGATCACCACCTCAACATCGCGCTGCATACCGATGTGGTGGTGGACATCATTGTTTCGGTGCTCGGCGAACAGTAATTCGACGCTAACCAGCGGCTTAAGTCACCGTCTTTTGGTGACTTAGCCGAATGGCTATGCAACGCATTGCAATAAGGACTGGATTTTATACGGTGCAACATCTTTACTATTGAGTGCTAGAGTGAGTAAAGAAGCCGTTTTCGAGAAGTTGCACTGCTAGTAATATTTATGGACATATACTAATCGGCTATTCTAGAGCTGAGAATAGCCATTATTTGGATATCCGTAATATGTGATGAGAGATTGCTTGCAAGCATTCCAACTCGCATTTAGGTTGCTTTTTCTAACAACTTACAATTGTCAAACGACCTTGATATTAGGCCGCCCTTTCCGCTAAAGGACGTTAGCGAGGGGCTGCAATCTACTGCCATTGGCAACAGAAGCTATATTGGAGATTAATGGCAAATAATGAATGTCACCGACACGCTTAAAGCTACTCCTTGGAATTTCCTCAAGGTTTAGTTCGATTTATCTCTGAAACAGACATTGACCGTTATTTAAATCAGCAACTAAGACGATACAGGTTCGCTAGGAAGTAGTCTGAATAACATAGAAGCGTAAGGCCACCGTCATGATTATAAAGAATATCAAGACGCCATCCGCCGGCTCTGCTTAGAAAGGAAAACCAGATTCATTTTGGCTGTTCAAGAATATCCGTCTCATAAGCCCAAGAATAATGCCCAGAATTTAACCGCCAGATGGCATCCCACCGTCCTTCCGAAAGTAAGGGTGAGCGTGTAGCAAGTGTCACGTCATTTAACAACGGCCTCAAGCCTTCAACTTGAGTGGTTGGGACTGAATAAAGCACAGTTTTCGCATAGCCTGACGGCAATACACGCTGATAGTGACCGATCCGTCCGCCTGGAATTGCAGGTAGTCGAGCAAGAAATGCGTCGGTCAAGGCCAATATATCAATATTATGGACGTAGGGTCCAGAATAATATCCAATCATGCCCATATTCATTTGAACTGTATAAATCAACGTTCCAGTGCGCTGTGCTTCATCCTTTAAGGCCATCCCTCTTTGTCCCAACTCTTGAACAGGCTCGACGCCCGTATTTATCCATTTTGTTAATACTGGAAAAAGTCCATTGTCAGCATAAAAGACCCTCTCATCTGTGATTCCGTTGCTCGGTATCGAGTGGTTTTGCTGCACCGTTGCCCTCATAACTAGCAAAGCAACAAGAATTCCTATGCTAACCAGAAAAATCAAATTGGTTTGTTTGGCCACCCATTGCGGAACTGGTGTCCGTGCAAGCAAACAAATCGCCAAGAATCCGGGCGACGCAAAAAATCGTCCCGACATAAAATCCCCACCAATAACAGCAATATAAAGGATATATAAAGCGATCCCAACACCCAATAATTTTGTCGCCCAATTTCTGTTGCGGAGAGCATCAAAAACCACCTTTCCGATCAATAGGGCGAGTAAAGGATCTGTTAGCACGAAAATCTTCGTGTAATTTAATCCTCGCAAGATTAACGTATCGGAGCTGTACCCACTTCCAAGTTTGGCATACGCTGTGTTGGGGAATGGCGCTCCGTAATAAATTAACGAAAAAACCATCCATGCAAAAGCAGGCAGAAACGCTGCCACAGTAACTTTAGCTCTGTCTTTTCCATGAGTGCGAAACAGCAGGTATGCCACCACCGGCCCAACAAGCAAAGCCAGATCCAATCGATTCAGCGCCAATAATCCAGCGATACCGGCGGGTATCCATTCTGCTTCACTAATGCGGTAAAGTTGCCATACGAATAATGCCAGCAATAGAAATGTGAGGGGATTTTCAAGGCCTGAAGTAGAGTATTGACTTATCGCTACTGAAGCTACCGCTACCAAGACAAGTAGGCATCCATATTCAATAGTAATCGCAATCCGTGTCGCCAATAGCCACATAGCGGCCAACGATAAAATCACAGAGATTACCATGGAGGTAACCATGGCTTCCTGTGTCAAGGTATAGAACGGGGTAAGAAATATCAACCACAATGGATGAGTGAATACCTGCACTCGCTCGATCACATTATAACGCAACCCGTATCCGTTAATGAAGTTGTCTATCACACGCAAGGTGATGAAGGCATCATCCCCTATCCACGCTGTGACCAAAAACATGGTTGCAGCAGTCAACATCGCCATTGATAGAAATAATTGTTTACTCATATGACTTTAGAACGAATTAAATTTTTGAACTTATATAAATTTGGTAAATATTTTTGTGAGTTATTTCATACGTCAGAAACGTTTCCGGTATAAATACTGAACGGTGATTCCGTACTGGGACTATGGAGATGACAGTTGAACTCTTATTGGACAAGGGTTATAGGAATATGACGCACCCAAAGAGATAAAACTAGGCATTGGGAATCCATGTTGTTATTGTCCTGGTTGACTCCCCGATTACTAAACATTAAGAATTTGGCATCATGCTATGCGATTCCTTAGGGCAGCACACACCGAAAGTATGCAATTGACGGGAAGCAATAAAATCAAATTATATTGACTATTTCCGCCCCCCTTCTTGTAAAGCGGTATAATTTCGACACTCAAACTCCGCATGAGATGCAGCTTCAGGTCGCCCAGAAAGCCTATATACTTGCGCTAGTGAACAATACGCCTCCAAGTCTGCTTGCGCCTGATCCAACGCTGCGCGCAACTTATTTTCCGCGCCTTCGATATCCCCGATATTCAGAAGCGCGACGCCAAACCCTTTCAATACATTTCCACGCATTGACTCCGGTAATTGAGGTGATTCATCCAACACGCGAAAATAGGGCAATGCATCTTTGTATTTATGGACACTCAACAACCACGATCCAGCGTTATAGTTAACCGATATATCATTCTGAAATTCGAAAGTCAGCCTCCACCATAGATTAGAAAGAGCACTTTCACTCCCATCCAATACCCATCTCATTGGCGAATTCCACTTAACTTGTTCTGGAGGATCCTTCAGAACCTGTGCGAAATCCAACAGTTGAGACACTGCCACACTCGGTTGACCTAGAGAAGGCGTTACTACTTTAACAGCATAAGTCGCTTTGACTTCACTTTCCAAAATTTTCCTGACCTCAGGAATGCTAATTTTATTGATGGTCCGAAACGCATCAGAATAGAATCCATTTGCCAATTGCATTGATATGGCCTTGATTCGGATTGGAACGTAGTAGCTGGGATAAGTACGCAAATCTTTTTCCACGAGCGTCTCAAGCCTTTCCCAGTCGCGTGGACGGTCAATAGTTTGATAAACCCATGGCAACGATACAATTAGCAATAATGCAATGCGTGGCAAAGGTTTTAATCGCCATGCCAAGGCTACAATTAATATAGTAATCGGCCATACAGCAAGAAACAAGAAACGATCTGAAACAAGAGAGTGAGTTTTAAACGGCATCAACTGAATATAAGGTACGCAAAAAAATAAAAAAGCAACCAAGGCAAACCCGATC
>JBARHM010000474.1:0-11310 GCA_049799235.1 Gallionella sp. | reverse complement strand
CTGCACCCGCTCCCGCTCCTGTGGTTGCGGTTGATCCTTTGAATGATCCAAACAGCTTGCTAGCGAAGCGCAGCACCTATTACCCGTTCGACGTTTCCGTGGTGCAGGATGCTGACAAGCCGGTCGTGCAAGCGCATGCAAAATATTTGAGCGAGCATCCCGACCGCAGAGTGCGCCTGGAAGGCAACTGCGACGAGCGTGGCAGCAATGAATACAACCTTGGTCTTGGCAACCGTCGTGCCAATGGCGTGAAGCAGATGCTGTTGCTGGGCGGTGCTAAAGCCAGCCAGATAGAGACTGTCAGTTATGGCGAAGAAAAATCGCGCTGCACGGATCACAATGAGGCATGCTGGAAACAAAATCGCCGTACCGATATCAAATATTAGAAATTATCACCGTGCTGAAGCTTAGCACTCTGGTGCTTGTAGGTTGGTGTATCGCAGTCCCCGCGCACGCGGGGCTGTTTGCGGACGACGATGCGCGCAAGCGTATCCAGGTGCTAGAAGAGCGTAGCAAGGCTCTTGAAGCGCGTGTTATCAAACTTGAGGAGCTTCTTAATCGGCAAACCAAGTCCATGCTGGACCTGCAAGGCCAGATTGATGTTCTGAACAATGATATCCGCAAACTTCGCGGACAGAATGAAGAATTGGCGCATGGTTTACAGGATGCAGAAAAGCGTTCGAAAGACTTTTATGTGGATCTGGATTCGCGCCTGCGTCATTTCGAATCCGCAGAAGAGGCTGCCAAGGAAGCCGCTGAAAAAGCTGCCAAGGAGTCCGCTTCCGCGAATCTCGGTAAAATTGCTGCTCCCGTTTCCAATGATCCGAATGATCCTGCTGTCGAGAACCGCGCTTTTGAAAGTGCTTATGCTTTGTACAAGAGTGGCAGTAATGCGAAAGCGGTCAAGGCATTCCAAGATTTTCTCAACAAGTATCCCGATTCGATGCATGTTCCCAATGCGAAATTCTGGCTTGCCGACTCACTGTACAAACTGAATAATTACAAAGATGCATTGGATATTTATCAGGACCTGCTAAAGACATTTCCCGGTACCCCAAAAGCTCCGGACGTGATGTTCAACATTGCCTCATGCCAGCGTCAATTGAAGCTGATACAGGGATCAAAAAAGACCCTCAAGCAGCTTGTCGCCAAATATCCCCGAAGCGAAGCTGCCACAAAAGCAAAAAAATTACTTTCCAGCAATTAGTAGTAAGACATGCCGGACTCCAAAACAGGCGCGGGGCTGCCGCCCCGAGACGGTGGGGTGAAACCCTCGGGTGCACCCGCAAGGAGTACGCCGGTGGGTGCCCCGTCGCGTAGCGACGACCCTTCCGCTGCGGGAGGGGCCGCATCGCAGTTGCTCCCGCAAGCAGCTGACTTCGTCATAACCAGCGACTTGGCGAGTGTAGTTGGCTCGCCTAGTCGAATGGCTATAACCAATGACTTGGCTGTCGTTTCTGAACAGCCTAGTCAGATGGCTAATAGTTTCTCCAGTAGTTCCAACAGTAACGTGTCGCAACTGCCGCCCCGAGACGGTGGGGTGAAACCCTCAGGTGCGGGAGGGGCGGCATCGCAGTTGCTCCCGCAAGCGGCTTGCGTTGCCAGTAACGTGTCGCAACTGCGCATCACTGAAATATTCTTTTCCCTGCAAGGTGAGACCAGCCGGGTTGGTCTGCCCACAGTGTTTATTCGTTTGACGGGCTGCCCATTGCGCTGCACTTATTGCGATACTGCTTATGCCTTTACCGGCGGACGGAACATGAGACTGGAAGAGATACTCGATCAGGTTGCCGAATACTCGCCTCGTTATGTCACCGTCACAGGCGGTGAGCCATTGTCGCAAAAGAATTGCCTGCCATTGTTGAGCGCATTGTGCGACGCCGGCTACCAAGTCTCACTGGAGACCGGCGGTGCGCTTGATATCAGCAAAGTCGATGCGCGGGTGATGCGCGTGGTCGATATCAAAACACCTGCGTCCGGCGAGTCCGAAAAAAATCGATGGGAAAATCTGCCGCTGCTGACTTTGCATGATGAAATCAAATTCGTATTGTGCGACGAAGCCGATTACCAGTGGGCGAAACAAGTCATGCTCAAATATCATCTTGCCGACAAATGCCCGGTGCTGTTTTCTCCTGTACACGGCGTGCTGAATGCCACTCGGTTGGCTGAATGGATCTTGCGCGATCGCCTGCCTGTGCGTATGCAGGTCCAATTACACAAGCTATTGTGGAACAATCTTCCCGGACACTGAACATGAAACGTGCAGTGGTGCTTCTATCCGGCGGAATGGATTCTGCAACCGTGCTGGCGATGGCAATTTCGCAGGGCTACGCCTGCTACGCATTGAGTGTGGATTATGGACAGCGTCATCATGCCGAACTGGCTGCCGCGCATCGCTTGGCTACAACGCTCGGGGCACAGGAACACAGAATATTCAAGGTCGATCTTACCGGATTCGGCGGCTCGGCGCTGACAGATGACAGGATTGCTGTGTCGCAGCAACCCACCGAGGGCATCCCCCTGACATATGTTCCTGCACGCAACACCATCATGTTGTCACTGGCGCTTGCATGGGCCGAGGTTTTGCTTGCGCAAGACATTTTCATCGGCGTGAATGCGGTAGATTATTCCGGTTATCCCGATTGCCGACCCGCCTATATCGAAGCTTTCGAGCGCATGGCGAATCTGGCCACCAAGGCGGCAGTGGAAGGGTGTCATCTCACCGTGCATGCACCATTGCTGCATTTGTCCAAGGAGGAAATCATCCGTCAAGGCCATGCGCTGGGGATCGATTTTGCGCAGACTGTTTCATGCTACCAGGCAGATGAATCCGGTCGTGCATGCGGTTTATGTGATGCTTGCCGATTACGCCGCAACGGGTTTGCCGCAGCCGGTCTGGATGATCCAACTGCATACGCCACATAGTCGCAAACGGTTAGACAAAAGGTATTTTGCGTTGACAGTGAGTGTCATATCCGTATAATTCGCGCTCCTTTGCGAGGGGTCGTTAGCTCAGCCGGTAGAGCAGCGGACTTTTAATCCGTTGGTCGCGTGTTCGAATCACGCACGACCCACCAGCTTGCAAAAAGGCCCCTGATTATTCCAGTCTTATGCCGCTTTAGCTCAGTTGGTAGAGCAACCGCCTTGTAAGCGGTAGGTCGTCAGTTCGAATCCGACAAGCGGCACCATTTTCCTGTTTTGCCACACCTGGCTGGCGTATTATTTTCCAAATAACAGTGGACAACGATTATTCCGATTTGCAAGAATGAGCGATAGATTAATGAACTGGTGATGGAACAACGATTAAATATTAGGGGTTGCAATGCTTAAAGCTATATTTTTTGTGCTGCTGTCCGTTGTAACTGCTGGTTCGGCGGCGGAAGAGTTTAAGTGGAACTGGAACGTGCCGCTGAAGAAAGATAGAGTGCGTCAGAAGAGCGGCGAAGTTGTTAGCCCTGATGCAGAGTCGGTGTGGATTAAGGTTGCCAGCCGGAAAACCTATATCGTTTTCGTCGATCTGTCCACCAGGCGAAAGCTTGGCGACAACGTGACAATGTCGCATCTATATGAATTGCAGACGATCCAGGAAGTTGCCGATAAGCAATTCAAGTCGGTTGGAGCTCAGGCAGAGTACAACTGCAAACAAGAGCAAACGAGAACACTTTCTGCCGCTGCCTATAAGGGATCCATGTCTCAAGATTTGATACCGCTCAATGAAATCGGTGATCCTGGTTCTGTTGGCAATTCTGCAAACGCTAAAATTGTAACTAAAAAAAGTAGGATAAATATGACGGTTAATCGAATCTCTGATCCCGGCACATGGAAACCAGTCACTCCTGGCAGCACAGAGGAAATTCTCTGGAAATACGCCTGCGGGAAGTAGGCGCTTTTGATCCAAGCAGGCCGCATGCGCTGTCCTGCCGATGTGGCGGATAGTGCGGCTATGATCTTCAAGCATTATTCTTGTGTATTCTAGGCACCATGATTAAAGCACACAGTATCATTCCGATCGAATCTTGGACGCCGCGAGCGAATGGGCCGCTTCCCGGGAACGGGGTACCCGTCGCGCAGCATGCGGGTGGCCTCGCCCCGGATCATGAAGTGGTGCGTAAGCAGAATGGCGATGAGCGTTTCATCGCCGATGTGATGCAACGCCCGCTGCGGGATCTGCGTATTTCAGTTACAGACCGCTGCAATCTGCGTTGCACCTACTGCATGCCTCGCGAAGTATTCGACCAGCACTATGCTTTCCTTCCGCGCACCGAGCTGCTCAGCTTTGAAGAGGTCGAGCGATTGGCCAAGTTGTTCATTCGGCTGGGTGTGCAAAAGATCCGCCTGACTGGCGGCGAGCCGTTGTTGCGCCGCGGCATAGAGCATCTGATCGAGAAGCTCGCCAAGCTCCACAACACGGCAGGCAAGCCGATCGAGATCGTGCTGACCACCAATGCCGTGTTGCTGTCAAAAAAGGCCCGGTCGCTCAAGGATGCAGGCTTGTCCCGTATCTCGGTCAGTCTGGATGGGCTGAGCGAAGAGACTTTTCGCCGCATGAGCGATACGGATGTATCCGTCAACACCGTACTGGATGGCATCGCTGCGGCGCAACGGGTCGGGCTTGCGCCGGTCAAGGTCAATATGGTGCTCAAGCGCGGCGAGAATGATCACGAAATCATCCCTATGGCCGAACATTTCCGCAACAGCGGCATCATCCTGCGCTTCATCGAATATATGGACGTCGGCAGCAGCAACGGCTGGCGCATGGACGAGGTAGTCACAGCCAAAGAGATATATGAACGTATCCATCAGCACCATCCGTTGCAAGCGGTAGACCCCGATTATCCGGGCGAAGTGGCGGAACGCTGGCGCTATGCGGATGGCAGCGGCGAGATCGGCTTGATCGCGTCGGTCACCCAGGCGTTCTGCGGCGAATGCACCCGTGCTCGGCTTTCAACGGATGGCAAGCTTTACACCTGTCTGTTCGCCACCAAAGGCGCAGATTTGCGCGAGCCGCTTCGAGCGGGCGCAGATGACCAGACGCTGGACAAGTTGATCTCAGACTATTGGCAGCAGCGTAACGACAGATACTCGCTTTTGCGTCATGCCTCAAAAACTGCCACCGGACACAAGATAGAGATGTCATACATAGGCGGGTGATGGCCGGGTGCAAGTCGCTGCGCGCTTCATTGGAATGCGCATAGAGTGCGTTCCACTAGAGGAAAAACACGGCGGCATAACTGGCATATCCAAATGGACTTTCATTGACCAGCAGTCGGCCGGAATTGAGTGCCGCGAGGGCGCGCTTCCGTAGTCCGCTATCCTGGGTTGTTCTCGCCCACTCCAGGCTTGCCGACAGGAGTGTGGCTGAGACAGACGGCAATGCGCCGTCAGGGAGTGCCGCTACGGCAGACTCTATCGGCAGCAATGAACGCTGCTCTAGTCGCCAACCTGTCTTCTCATTGTAGAAGCGGTGCCACGCCTCGCCGATGAGTCCTCCGGCCAGACGGCTATCCTCCCCACTATTGCTCACATGTGACCAAGCCAACAGACCTTTGGCAGTCAGGGCATAGTCTTCCAGGGTGCCTTCGGCACGTTGGCCAGACTTCTTGGTGTGCAGCCGGTACAACTGTTTTCCGTCCCATAGGGTTTTCACCAGAAAATCACGAAGGCGCTGACCAGCGCGGCGGTAAGTTTCGCCATTCGGCAATTGTGTGCCCTGCGCCAAGGCGGCAAGCACAAGGCCATTCAACCCTGCAAGTTGAATCCCGTCGTGTGGCAATACTCGCGCGTTGCGTGCATCAAGCAATTTTTTCCGTGCCTGTTGCAATTGTTGCTCCACCACATTTGGATTGACCCCGAGCACCGCCGCAACCTGTTGGGCAGACTGGGCATACCGTGGCAAATACGCTCCCTTCCGGGGAGCACTCTCCAAATCCCAAGCCAGGTTGAGTGCGCGAAACTCGGCTGGCGTCAACAGGGCTTCAAGCTCGGAGCGATTCCACAGGTAATACTCTCCCTCGCGCATGGATTCACCGGCTGCTGCAAGGCCGACCATCATCCCGCCCTCCGGACCGGACAGTTCGCGCAACATGAAATCAAGGGTCTCTTGTCCGACCTGGCTATAATCGGGCCGGTCGAAAATCCGTGCAGCCTGCAGATATAAAATGGCAAGCTGGGCGTTGTCGTAAAGCATTTTCTCGAAATGGGGTTCCTGCCAATTGCGATCCGTCGTGTAGCGGAAGAAGCCGCCACCAAGATGATCGTGCAACCCGCCGCTCACCATATGATCCAGAGTCAAAACCAGGAAATTCCCGAGCGGCGCTTCCCGGGTCCTGCTGTAAGCGAAAAGGAGAGCCTGCAATTGTGGAGTTGCCGGGAATTTGCTTTGCTTGCCAAAGCCGCCGGCCTCCCCATCAGACACCGCCAATGCCCGGCTTACCAATGCGGCATTCGATGCCTCGCCTGCCCCTTTCTCCAGCACGTCGGATGCTGGAGGCAGGGGTTGTCTGTATGCCATGGCAGCTTGCCGAGCGCGCACCTCCAACACCTTGCTGTCCCTATTCCACTCATTGGCTATTTCTTGCAGCATCGGTTCAAACTCTGCAGGCGGGGCATACACTGTCCCTGCCAGCGGAAAGCCATCGGGAGTGATGAACACTTGCAATGGCCAGCCGGCATAACCGAGCGTGCGATTCAAGAAATCCGTGAGTTGGGCATCCAGTGCAGGTTGCAACTCGCTGTCTATCAATACCGGAATGAAGTTATGGTTGATCAAGGCTGCAATGGGCGGATTAAGATAGTTGTCGCGCTGCATCACATGGCACCAGTAACATGAAAAATTGCCGCTGGAAACAAACAGCAGCTTGCCCTCACGCCGTGCCTCGTCAATGGCCTTCTGGTCCCACAGGCGCCATGCCACTGGGTCTGTTGCATGCATTGCAAGGTATGGCGAAGGATTGCTGCTGAGTGCATTTGCCGTCTTGCCAAACGATGCCGTGCTCATCACCACCAACAGGCAACAGAGGAAAAGGCGTATTAAAGTGATTGGAGCGGTCATTGCGTTGGCGTAGTGATGCTATTGCATCTCGTCCTCTTAACAATCAGTTAATCGAAGTTGCGTTTCATCCTTGAATTCGTCTGGAATCATTGCGGTTCAAGAGCCTCAATCCTTCAGCATGCAACCTCTATGAGTGATTGTTTTTCCGTGGCTACTTTGCGCTGCGAACGCAGCAGGACTGCCTTAGGCTCCACGATGCATACTTCGCGACACAGGGCGCAGCCGACGCAGTGTTGCGTTTCGATAGAGGGCTTGTTCTGTTTCCAGACCAATGCGCCCGGCACCGGGCAGATGGAGGCACAGGCTCCACACTCCGGCCCGGTATAGGGCAGGCACGTCTGGGTGTCAATGCGGACATCGGCCAGTCGCGGCAGAGGCGGCGGCCTTCCCTCGTCTTGGTGAGGAAGTTTCAACGCTCCCGGCTCACAGGCGGCAACACAGGGCCAGTCTGCACAAAGATGGCAGGCTTTGTTCAAAAGATCCAGCACGGGTGTGCCCGCTACCTTCAGCCCCCGCCGGTCCGCAAGGAGAATGATCGTGCCATGCGGGCAGGCTCCCATGCAGGCGTCACAGCGTGTGCAGGCCAACAGGAATTGCAATTCGTCCAACGCAAAAGGCGGGCGCGTCCAGTTTGTTTCCTGTTCAATGACCTGCGCATCGGCGATCCGAAGCGCAAAGTCAGTCGTCTTGCGGGCCAAGGTGCCAAAGAATGACCTGCGGGCCGTATCAATTTCGATATCGCTCATGGCGTCGTGAAACACATACGCATTGTCATGGGTTGCATCAGCAGCCAGAGGTTATAAAGTGTGATGGCCACGATAAACGTCAGCGCCGGCAGTATCTGCCTGCCTGTTGCGGCCTGCCCCTGGGGCAAGACTCTGGTGATACGGTGGCGCAAGATGCGCACCGCCATCCAAAAACCAAACAACAGCAGCCCTGCTTGCAGCGCAAAAATGGCGTCCTGCTGGATCAAGGGCAGCATATGGCGTGCATTGATCTCAGCGCCATCAAGGGGCTGAGTATTGGTTCCCAACGGGTTGAGAATTACCTGCCCCATTCCGCGGCTCTCCCGCACCAAATGGCCGAGGTTGTGAGACAAATGATAGACGAAAGCGAGGGGCAAAGCAGATAGCGCCAGCGCCGAGAACACCTGCCTGTATTCGGGTTTGGTGGCTATCATCTGTTGTGTCAGCAATGCCAGCAGGGCGAAAAGCGCCACAGGGATCAGGAGACTGGCACCCATGCTGATGGAAAAACTCCACAGCAATTGACCGGAGTCACCGATGGTCCAAGCCAAGGCGCTCATCCAGCGCTCCCAGGCGGGCAGCATAGTCGTGCCATGAAAACTTGTCAGCGCCAGAAGGCCGAGGATGAACCAAGCCTCATCCCAACGTGTATGGACAGCCTGGATGATTTCTTCTCCTACATTGCGTAAACGCCAGGCGACGTTCTGGTGGGGGCAACTGCGGGAACAGGCATCACAAGAAATGCAGTAGGTATTCTGCTTGATCCGGCCCATTACCAAGTGAGTCGGGCATGGTTCGACGTCGGCGGTCCCATAGTAGCACTCCAGCGTCGTACATCGGGCACAGACATCGTGATCGATGGGGCGTAGCGCCACTGGGGACAATTCGGAATAGAAGCCGATGGTGCGCCCCACCGGGCAGAAATAGCGACAAAAGGCCTTGCGCTCGAATACCGCCAGCGACACGGTGGCAAGCACCACCATCAGCAAGGCAAGTAATGCGGTCGCGTAAGGGCTGACCGTTACACCAAAGCCCAATTCCAACCAGCTCAACCCGACGAACATCAGAAGCGCCGGCCAAACGCTGCGCAGCACTTTGGGGACGCGCAGGCCAAGGCTTGCCGTTTCGCTGCCACGCCGCCACAGCCGCCGCCGCACTAACCAGGTCGACAAGGAATTCCATGGGCAAATGGCGCACCAGGCCGAGCCCACGAAGAAAATGGCCCCAACAAGCCCTGACCACCAAATAGTCCAGGTCAGCATGGTGGCCAGATTGCGCTCGGGGAGTGGGGTGCCGAAGAGGCCTGCATAAATGGTAAGCATAAAAATTGCAGCGACCACGATACGCAGCACCAGCAGCAACCAAGGCATGATCAGAATTTTGTGTACCATAAGCCCGATGACAGGCAGGTGCGCCAGGCTTAATGAGTTGTGAGGATGGCCGGCGCGAACCGGTATCCATATTGCCCATACCACCATGAGCAACATGGCCGCCAGCACCATCTCCACCCAGCCGGCCGGCATGCCTGGGTGAACCATCATTCCTTCAGCCGGGAGCAGCAGCCAGTCCCAATTCATCGGTGACGAAAAACTCACGCTTCGCCTCGCACCGCTTCATGCTGGCGTTTGCCCTTGGGATGCGTGCGGCGCCGCCGCTGCGCCGCACGAACACCGGCAAGGACAAAGATAATGGCACTCACAGCTACCCCAATAGGCATCAGGCTGGTTGGCTCGCCAACCTGCAACGGTAAATCGACAATGTAGGGTTGACCATCTGCATGAAATTCAGCAGTGACGATGTAGTTGCCAGCCTTTGAAAAAATAAACCCTTGACGATAAACCTTGTCATCTATCTCGTGTGTCCCGAGCACTTCTGCTTCGGAGGCAAACCACGCATCATCGCGCACCTTGAATGTGACCTTGCCCTGGTACGACTGGCCGTTGTCGAGCCGTGCTGCATACAGATGCAATCGCCCCTCCGCGCCGGGTTTAGGGAATGCCGGAAAGACCATCATGTTTACCAGGTAGTCACCGATTTGTGTTTCCACCTGCATGCTGGGAGGGGTGCCGGAATTTTCACCTCCGCTGTTGTAGGCGGGTTTCCCCAGTATATGATGGGCATGGGCCGGCAACGCCGAAAGCACGCATGCAAGACTTACCAAGATCCGAAAAAAAGATACTGTGTTCATAGTGGCATCCAATCAGTATTTCAACTCACCCGTAGCTGAATTGACCTGCTCCGGTTCAAGCTTCACTTTATATTTATCAGAATTCTTTTCAGAATATTTCTTAGTGCTGAGAGAATAATCGACAATCTTGATGGGAAGACTGGGCTCCGGGCATATATCCACACATAGGCCGCAGCCAACACATCCGTTTTGCACTACGGGTACTGCGGTCCGATTGCTACTACGCACTTCAGGTCGAATGGCGACACTCCCTAATGGACATATGTTGTAGCATGCGCCACACAGACTGATATTCACCCACGGATAGCAGGCAGATTGGTCAATCTGCGCAATACCCATCTTGACATCGCGAATCGGCGTGACCGTCAACGCCTCAGTCGGGCAAACTTGCATACACAGCCCGCAGAGTATGCAACCCCTTTCTGCAGGATCGATATATGGCGTATTTGCTTCCTTTCCCCCATCGTTCATATGAAAGCGGATGCAGCGCGGCGGACATACCTCAGCGCATGCACCGCAGCCGATGCAGGCATTAATAAAATCACTGTGGGGCGCAAGCGCGCCAGGCAAAGGTATGCGCGACTCGGAAGCTTCCGCCACTCGCGGCGCCAACAGGCGCGCGATGGCGAACGGCATCGAGCAAAAACCCGTAACGCCGACAGCCATAGGGAATTGTGTAACAAAGGTTCTGCGATCCATCATGCACCCAACTTTAGATATTTTGCACTTCTGCTTTTTCCGGTTTCTGTTGTTGTTTGCGGTATAGCTGACCCAGATGCCCCGGCCCCTGGTTGGCGGCATCCTTGACCTTCAGCTCAAACCTCAAGGCATCGGTTGGGCAGGCGGCGATACAGGCGGTGCAGTTATTGCACTCCTGACCAAAGCCATCGCGCAGAGGATTCAAGTCGAACTGACATTCAACATTGCATTTTGCGCAATCGTTGCAGTTGGTCACGTCGCGCTGGATCCGGAAAACGCGGTAATGCCCCAACAGCGAGTACAAGGCTCCCCCGGGGCAGAGGTAACGGCAAAAACCCCGCCGTGACACCATCAAATCAAACAAGAGCGTCAGCAGGAAAAATACTGTACCCCCACCGAAGCCGCCAACCGCCACGGCATAATATATTTCACGGCCGATAATGGAGGGCGGATAGATCGCTGCAAACAATACCGCGCCGGTGGCCGCAGACAACACCGCGCCGATGCCCAGCACCAGGAATTTCAAGCGTCGGTCCATGCGGCGTTGCAAAATCGGCAGGCCAGCCTTGCGTAGCCAAGTCCCCAAACTGTCATTGAGTTCGTAGACAAAAGTGGCGGGACAGATC
>JBARHM010000473.1:0-3640 GCA_049799235.1 Gallionella sp. | reverse complement strand
CAGCATGACCGCCTATGTGCAGCAGCATTTGCAACTGGATGAGGCGGCAGCAAACGATCTGCGGGTGCATTACTGGCAGCGATATGGCGCGACCCTGAGCGGATTGATGCGGCATCATGGCACCGATCCGGAGCATTTTTTGCGGCATACCCACCAGTTTCCGGAGTTGGACCGAATGGTGCTGCGCGAACCGCGTCTGCGCCATGTATTGAAGGCGCTGCCGGGCAGGAAGCTGGTGTTCTCAAACGCGCCGCTGCACTATGCGTTTGCAGTGCTGAAGCTGTTGCGCGTGGATGATTTGTTCGACGATGTGATGGCGGTCGAGCACACGCGTTTTCGTCCCAAGCCTGATAACTACGGCTTCATGCGTTTGTTGAAAAAACATCGGGTGAGGGCAGCGCAATGTGTGATGGTGGAAGACAGCCTGGAGAATCTCCAAGCGGCAAAACGACTGGGAATGCGCACGGTGTGGGTGAATACCGGCAACCGGAGCTCACCCAATGTGGATGTGAAGATCGGTAATGTGTTGCAGTTGCCGCGTGTATTGTCGCGGTTGAATTGAAGGAGAACAACATGGCGACAGCTAAACCAGGCGAACGTAAACTCCAGATACTGCAGACCGTGGCGCAGATGCTGGAGCAACCCAAAGGTGAAAAGATCACCACGGCCGCCCTTGCGGCACGGCTGGAACTTTCCGAAGCGGCCTTGTACCGGCACTTCGCCAGCAAGGCGCAGATGTTCGAAGGCTTGATCGAGTTCATCGAACAGACCGTGTTCGGCCTGATCAACAAGATCACCCAGGAAGAAAAAAGCGGGGTGAAGCAGATCGAAGCGATCGTTTCGATGTTGCTCAGCTTTGCGCAAAAGAACCGTGGCATGGTCCGGGTGCTGATCGGCGATGCACTGGTGAATGAGGATGAGCGTCTGCAAGAGCGCATCAATCAACTGACGGACCGCATCGAGGCCACGCTCAAACAATCATTGCGCATGGCCGCAACACAGGGGGAGATGGGCGCATCGGTGGATGTGGGGGCATACGCCAATGTGCTGGTGTGCCATGTGATCGGCCGCTGGACACAGTTTGCCAAGAGCGGTTTCACGCGCGATCCGATGGCACAGTGGCCGGCGCAACTGGCTATCTTGTTGCATAGATGATGAGGCAGAAAAAATGATTTTGATCCTGAGTTCCAACGTCACCGAGCAATCCGGTGAATATCAGCAGTTGCTGGCACATCTGGTCGCCTTGCCGGGGATACAGACCCGCGTGCATATGGAACGCGGCAGCGAAAAGACCTTGACTGAGATCTATCTGATCGGCAATACAAAGTCGCTGGAAATCGAAGATATGCAAAACCTTCCATGCGTGGAACGCGCAGTTCGTGTTTCAGAAGAGTACCGTATCCTCGGCAGGCACAAGGACGATCAGCGCCCGACCCATTTCGAATACAACGGTGTGCGGTTCGGGCAGGACACGCTGAATGTGTTTGCCGGTTTATGCGCGGTGGACAACCGCGAGCATGTCGAGATCATGATGAAGGCGGTGCACGACTGCGGCCAGGTGTGCACACGCATGGGCGCATACAAGCCGCGCACCAGTCCCTATGCGTTTCAGGGACACGGAAAATATTGCCTGCCCTATGTGTTCGAGCTGGCCGGCAAATACGGCATCAAGGTGATCGCGATGGAGATCACCCATGAATCGCATCTCAATGAGATCAGGGAAGCGCTGCACCAGACCGGAAATCCGACCGGTGTGATGCTGCAGATCGGAACGCGCAACGCGCAGAATTTCGAGCTGCTGAAAATCGTCGGGCGTCAAACGGGGATGCCGATCCTGCTCAAGCGCGGTTTTGGAATCACCCTGGACGAATCGCTGAATGCGGCGGAATATCTTGCTTCCGAGGGCAACCGCAATGTGGTGTTCGGGCTGCGCGGCATGAAGACTAACATGGGCGACCCGCACCGCAATTTCGTGGATTTCTCGCACGTGCCGGTGGTCAAGCGTTTGACGCGCATGCCGGTGTGCATCGATCCGTCGCACTCGGTCGGTTCGCGCGCCGCAGCGCCGGATGGCATCCTCGACATGATGCATGTGACAGCGCAAGGCGTGCTGGCCGGCGCGAACATGGTGCTGGTTGATTTCCATCCCGCGCCTTCGAAGGCATTGGTGGACGGACCCCAAGCCATGCTGTTGAAGGAGTTGCCGTATTTTCTGGAAGATGTACAGATCGCCAGGGAAGCGTATCTCCAGCGTGTTGCATTACGCCAGCGTCAGGGTTGACCCTTTATCTTTTCGCTGCGCAGGATGGGAGAGTGCCATGCTTTCACGCCGGCACGCTGGGCGGCAAATTTTCTGGATTCTTCCATGTTCACCACGTTCACTGCATTGGTGTCGATGTCGCTCACCTGATAGTTGATTTTCTGTCCGTCCAGCCATTTCAGGATGGGCAGGTACTCCTGCCTTTCAGCAAAGGTTTCGGCTTCGTCCATTTCGAACACCCCAAGCCCTTTTCCCGCAGCGCGGAGATAATGATTCGAATCGCTGATGCTGGTGAGATATGGCAGCTTCAGGGAGGAAAGAAAACGTTCCAGCGCTTCGCGCGATGGGGAATCGCTGCGCAACCGGTTGGCTACAACTGCAATCTTGGTCTTGGCTGCCGATGCGCCGCCGATATGGAACAGTTCCTTGATGAATTCGGCAGTGGCGTGAATATCGATCGGGGATGGCACGACCGGAACCACGATGTAATTGGACCTTCGAACCATCTCCTGCAACAACAATCCTTTTGTTCCGGAAGGCGCATCTATGACCAGCACTTCGGTACCGACTGGAACCCACTTCTGCAAATTATGCAGGGTACTGGCTCCTTTTGGGGGGGCGGCATTGGCGCCGTGGATAGTACCTATGTGACCGGGTCGCACCCGTAGCCACTGCAGGCAGGATCCCTGCGGATCGTAGTCGAGGATGGTGGTTCGGAATTTCCTGCTGGCGTAATAACTGGCGAGATTGGTGGTCAAGGTGGTCTTCCCTGATCCCCCTTTGGAGTTTATGACCAGTATCGACAGCATCGTGCGCCCCCTTTCTGCGAATTATAGATATTCATGTGCCCGGGTCGAAATAGGTACTTCTGGTACTTTATGACTATACTGCAAAATATAACTGATATTTAACCATATTTTGGGTTAGTCAAGCTTTATTTTTGATGAAATAGCGAATTTCTGCAACATACCCCGGATCTTGCCTGTCTTTTCCGAGCGCCATAACGGTATGGTAGTTTCAAGGACTTTTATTGAATCTGCCCGTGGCGCGGAAAACTTCGAGATTCATGACCTTATCCTCGATGCGAGACCCATAATTGTTCGGAGGGGGCGAAATTTCTTGAGCCGGGGAAACTCTTAGTCTCTTCTCGGCTGCCATATAATGACCGTCCACCCACTGCATGATAGGCAGCAACTCCCGTCTCTCCAGGGCAGTAGCTGCTTCGTCCATTTCGAATACGCCCAAACCCTTTTCTGTCGCGTCAAGATAGACTTCAGAATCCCGGATGTTGGTGAGAAATGGCAATTTCAGCGAATTGAGGAAACGTTCCAGCGAGGCATAGACTGATGATGAGGAGCTGCGTACCCGGTTGGCAACCAC
>JBARHM010000472.1:0-1842 GCA_049799235.1 Gallionella sp. | reverse complement strand
AGTATGCCGCTACCAAAGTTGCTAACGATCGAATATAAGATGTTAGAAATACATCCCAATGTTGCCCTACCAAGAGCCAACCAGCAGCAAAAGCCAGAATGAATGTAACCCCGAATGTTATTATTTTATCTACTTTCATATCATTCATCGCAGACTCAAAATTGATAAGAGATTCTCAGAAAAATTACAGTCACCACTATTTCCACATTGATGTAACTTGGAAAGTTATAAATGCGTGGGTCGAATTATAGGCACAATCACCATCGAAAACATGGCTAACTTCTGATCACCGCCAGCATCTTTTCCAGCCGCTTGACCGACACAATCACCGGCGTCTTCAGTTCCTGCGCGAACAGCGATACACGCAACTCCTGCAACATCCAGGCAAACTCGTCCACGCGCGGATCGACTTTACCTTGCTGCGCCTGATGCAGCTTTAGCCATGCATGGGTCAGCGGCTGCATCTGCGCCATGCACTGAGTATCGCGTGCCGGATTGGTGCGCAGTTTTTCGATGCGCAGGTTGATCGCCTTGAGATAACGCGGCACATGCTGCAGGCGTTCATACAGTGTATCGGCGATAAAGCGTTTGTGCAGCAGCCATTCGAGCTGGGCGCGAACATCCTGCGCAGCCTGCGGAGAGGTCTTGATCTGGGGCAGTGCTTTCTGCACGGCCTGGTGTTCTGTAAGTATGTCCAATACCAACCGCGCGATCTCCTGCGCGACCAATAGCAATCGACTTTTCGCCTCCTTGCCGCGCGCCGCGAATTCCGCTTCGTTCATTGGCAACGGATAGTTCAAGCAACAACGCTCGAAGGTCATTGCCAGTATCTGTTGCTGCAATTCCTGCTGCGTTCCACCAAATGGGGACTTGGGCATCATGAACAGCATGCCCAGCCGTTGCCCATCGGGCAGGTTCTTTTCAAGATACTTCACCTGTTCCTTGAGCAGCAGCATGAACAGGCGGCGCAAGCCGCCGCGATGTGCGGATTGTGCGGCATCGCGGGTATCGAAGGCACGCAGCACGACCGCATCGCCCTCATCCACCAGCGCGTTGTACAGCGTGACGTTCTGTCCTGCACGCTTCACTACACGTGTCTCGGCGAAGTCGCCAAAACTCCACGATGTGTAGCGCTGCTCAGAAACCGATTCGCCTTTTTCCTTTGTCGCGGCCCCTGCTATCGCAATCACCGCTGGCACGGCGCGCGGCGCAAGCTCTGCATGCAATTGGACGAAGTTGCGCGACATGCCGAGTTGCCGGCCATGTTCGTCCACGACGCGGAAATTCATCAGCAAGTGCGGCGGCAACTGTTCGAGGCGAAACGCATCCAGCGGCACATCGATCTGCTTCTGCTCGCGTATGTAGCGCGGCAGCGCATGCAACAAAGGAGTGTTTGATGGTTGCACTTCGTGGCAGAACAACGCCGCGAATTCCGGCACAGGCACCAGATGGCGGCGCAATTTCTGCGGCAGTGTCTTGATCAGTTGCGTGACTTTCTCCGCCAGGATGCCCGGAATCAGCCATTCGCAGCGTGCAGCGCTCACCTGGTTGATCAGCGCCAGCGGCACGGTGAGCGTGATGCCGTCATCGTTCTTGCCCGGCGAAAAGTTGTAGCTCAGCGCAAAACTGACATTGTCTATCTTCAACTGCGGCGGGAACTGGTCGGTGGTGATGCCCGCCGCTTCGTGGCGCATCAGGTCGTCCTTCTTCAGGTAGAGCAGTTTTGCGTTGTCGCGCTCCGCTTCCTTGCGCCACGCTTCGAAGGTCGCGCCGTTGTGGATGCCATGCCCGGAGAATTCGCCGGGGATGCGGCTGTCGTAGAACGCAAAGATCAACTCGTCG
>JBARHM010000471.1:0-4418 GCA_049799235.1 Gallionella sp. | reverse complement strand
CAGCCGCACTGCGTGCCGACGAATGCCAGATCTATACCGATGTGGACGGCGTTTACACCACCGACCCGCGCCTGGTTCCCGAGGCGCGCCGCCTGAAGAGCATTACCTTCGAGGAAATGCTGGAGATGGCCAGCCTGGGATCCAAGGTGCTGCAGATCCGTTCGGTGGAGTTTGCCGGGAAATACAAGGTCAAGCTGCGCGTGCTCTCCAGCTTTGAGGAAGAAGGCGAAGGCACGCTGATAACTTTTGAGGACAACGACAAAATGGAACAAGCAATCATTTCCGGGATCGCGTTCAATCGCGATGAAGCCAAGATCACCGTGCTGGGCGTGCCCGACAAGCCCGGCATCGCCTACCAGATCCTCGGGCCGGTCAGCGATGCGAACATCGACGTGGATATCATCATCCAGAACGTCGGTGTGGATGGCACGACCGACTTTTCCTTTACCGTGCATCGCAATGAATTTGCCAAGGCGATGAATATCCTGAAAGGCAAGGTGCAGCCGCACATCGGCGCGCGCGAGGTGATCGGCGATGACAAGGCAGCTAAGGTCTCCGTGGTCGGAGTGGGGATGCGTTCGCACGTCGGTATCGCCAGCAAGATGTTCCGCACTCTGGCGGAGGAGGGTATTAACATCCAGATGATCTCAACTTCCGAAATAAAGATCTCGGTTGTCATCGACGAAAAGTATCTGGAACTGGCGGTGCGCGTGTTGCACAAGGCGTTCGGTCTCGAACAGGAAGACGCCTGAAGCTCAAGAGCCAATCAGCGCGTTTGACCTTTGGGGTGGGTTCCTCTATCATGCGCGGCCTTCGGAGAGGTGGCCGAGAGGTCGAAGGCACGCCCCTGCTAAGGGCGCATACGAGCTTAAACTTGTATCGAGGGTTCGAATCCCTCCCTCTCCGCCAAGGTAACAATAGTGCGCGCCCGTAGCTCAGCTGGATAGAGTACTTGGCTACGAACCAAGGGGTCGGGCGTTCGAATCGCTCCGGGCGCACCACATTCCAGAAAGGTCGGTTCCATCAAGGAATCGGCCTTTTTGCATTTCCACCATAGAGGACGAATCTGGGCACTAAACCTAAGGAACCTCTGATTAAGTCCGCCATGAGCCGAGTTGCTGCCCAAATCGCGATGAACGCAAGGCGCGCGACGAAGGTCGTAGCCGGGACTACGATGCCGAGGAGCGCAACGCAGCGAGCGCGCGATTTGGGCGCAACCCGCATGGGCACTGGCTTTGCGAGCGGTCTGCGGCGTTGGGCTCGTTGTGAAGGGCGCGGTCGCGACACGTTACTGGCGTAGCCAGCCGCTTGCGGGAGCGACCGCTGGCGGCCATTCCCGCACCAACCGCTTCGCGCACCGTGTCATGGCCGCTACCATTCACTGCCTCGTCCGCCTTGCATCCCATCCCGCAAAGCCGGGTGCGCGGCCATGTGGGACTTAATCAGAGGTTCCCTAATGCCAATGACGTAAGTCGACCCGAAAGAAGCGTTCGTATACTGAGAAGCTCAGGCTTTGCAATTGTTTGAACTGGTTGCTGCGGCTATCTGAAACGGTCTCAACCTCACGGGGTGGTCCCGGTATGGCTATTCCAGCATCTTTAACTGGCTGTTGAGAATTTCTAACTGGCGGACGATGTCCTTGATGTCGGGATGTTCGGGTAGATAATGGGTAAGCAGTTTGGCACGCTCATCTTCAAGTGCCCTGATATTTTCCTGGATCTCCGCCTTGCTTCGGTAAGGTGGCTTAACTGTGGGGCGCGCTTCCAGCATTTCAACCCGGCGTTCGAGCTCGAACATGCGTTGCTCAAGCGAAGGTGTGTCGGCCTTCGGCGGCGCTGGCGATTCGCAGGCCGCGAGTGAAAAGACGAGCGCACCCATCAGCCACGAACGGGAAAGGACTGGGTGTATATGTGGCATGGCAGCCCTCCTGGCGATAACAAGCCGAATTTGCATTCGTGAGGTTTGGTGCACAAACTGCAATAGTCGATAATACAAAGTTAATCGTTCAAGGAACAACCATGTACCGCAAGTCGCAAATATCGTCTGCGTGGAATTAAAGCATCTAGGCCGGATTCACCCTTATGCTTTAGCAGGTGTGAGGGTATCGGCCGTTTCTTCGTGGCCGAACTCAGCCAGTCGTCGATAGCGTCAATCAAGACCAATACGGCATCCCCAGTGCCCAGATATATCGCTTATGGCGCACCACATTCGAAAGAGGCCTAATCCAATCGAGGAGTAGGCCTTCTTTTTTTATCAGGCCGGTTGATCCGGCAACTGCATTAGAGGTTAATTACGCCCGATCAGCACACCGATCAAGATGCCAACCGTTGCTGCAATGCCCACGGACTGCCAGGGATGCTCATGCACATAATTGTCCGGCGTCTGGGCGGCCAGCTTTATCCTCTCTATCGCCGACCCTTGAGCCTCTGCCAAGCGGGCCTTGGCTACTCGTACCGAATCGTTTGCCTTGGCACGTACTGCAGCGATTTGCTCGCCAGCCTGGTTGGTAGTTGCCTTCAACAACTCTTCGGCATCAGCCACCACCATCCTCAGATCTTCCATCAGCTTTTCCTTGGAAACGTGTTCAACTACCGATAGTTTGCTTTTCATTGGCGCATTCATGTCAATCTCCTTCTTATATAACAATCGTCGTTATCACTGCAATCAGACCGCTTGGGTAAAGCAAAGCGAATTCAGAATCTAACTCCGCTACGGCTCCTGCAAACATACCCCAAGCTATCTGACACTTGTTGCTCGCGAATCAAGCAAGCCTCTTACGTGAGAAATTATGAGATCACAGCTACGATTTATATATCGGCGTATGGATGAATTATGAATAGGATGAACATGGTTTATTCCATCGGTGTTTGTCCTATGGCACCTTACTTCTGCAGAAAAGAAACCGGATGTGTAAGGGATAAATCATTGACGAAACCGAGTTGGTGAGCGCAGTGCGAACTGGAATGCGTTAAAACAGAAAGCAGAAGTGAATACGAAATCAAACCGATTTTTGTTTTGGCTCAAATGTTTGATGTTAGTTTTACCCTGACTATCGCTATAATCGCTTTATCGAAACGTTTGGATTCGATGTCAATCTGACCGATGATTACTCAAGTCAGATAGAAATTTTATATACGGGAGCAGCGATGGCATTGACTCATACGATCCTGGTGGTGGGCGGCGCTGGTTACATTGGTTCCCACATGGTAAAGGCGCTGTTGGGCGAGGGGTACCGTGTTGTCACGCTTGATAATTTGTCCACTGGCTATCGGGATGCAGTGGTGGGTGGGGAATTCATCGAAGCGGACCTTGCCGACCGCGGACAACTCGAACGGTTATTCTCCCTGCACAGTATCGATGCAGTGATGCATTTCGCTTCTTTCATACAAGTGGGTGAATCGGTGCGCGAACCGGCGAAGTACTATGCTAACAATGTCACCGATACCCTGAAACTGCTTGACACCATGTTAACCCATGGCGTCAATAAATTTATCTTCTCCTCCAGTGCCGCGGTATATGGCGAGCCAATCCGAGTACCCATAGACGAAGATCATCCAAAACAGCCGCTCAATCCCTACGGACGCACCAAGTGGATGGTGGAGCAAATCCTGGCGGACTATGACTTGGCCTATGGATTAAAGTCTGTCAGCCTGCGTTACTTCAACGCTGCTGGTGCCGACCCCGAGGGACAGCTTGGTGAGCGCCACGAACCGGAAACCCACCTCATTCCCCTCGTGCTGCAAGCGGCATCGGGACGGCGGGAAAATGTGCAAGTGTTTGGCCGCGATTACGATACACCGGATGGCACTTGCATACGCGACTACGTGCATGTGGCGGACTTGTGCGAAGCTCACCGCTTGGCACTCGAACATCTGCTAAATGGAGCTGGTAGCGCCGCCTATAATTTGGGCAACGGCAACGGCTTCTCCGTGCAAGAAGTGATCGACACGGCTGCCCGCATTACGGGAAAGCCCATCCCGGTCAAAAATGGTGCGCGGCGCGCGGGCGATCCCGCCCGCTTGGTAGCGGATGCTAAAACAGCAAAGCAGGAGTTGGGCTGGGTGCCGCATTATCCAGAACTTGAGACCATCATTCGTCACGCATGGCAGTGGGAGCAGGGGATAGTGGGTAGAGAATAGCAATCAGGGATGTGCGGCCCACACAACACATTCCCACTGCCCTCATGGAAAAGGATTGGGGTGAAGGGATACCCCGGTTTATAATGGTCGGCAAACAATTTCACGTGTAAAGCCAGGAGATGCTCGAGCGTAAACTTGGGGTTCAACAATCGGAATGACCAACAAATGATTGAACAAGGCAAAGTTCTTCTCTTGGGTGGGCGAGGCTTTATCGGCGGTCATATTTGCCGCAGCTTGCTCGCGCGCAATTACAACGTACGAGTTTTCTCCGCCTCGGAT
>JBARHM010000470.1:0-1511 GCA_049799235.1 Gallionella sp. | reverse complement strand
AGGATAAGGGCAGAGGAGGGAAAGGCAGCAACTCTATGGTCAGCAACGCGAAGTGGAAGGAAGAGTGCGGCGCCTGTCATTTGGCCTATCCGCCGCGCTTTCTTTCGGCTGATTCATGGCGTGCAATGATGTCAGGGCTGGACAAGCATTTTGGCAGTGATGCCAGTCTGGATGCCGCGGCCGCCACTGAGATCGGCAACTTTCTGGAAAAGAACGCCAGCACCAAGCAGCTTAATTCGTCAAACGGGAAAGCGCCGCCGTTGCGCATCACCGAGACACGCTGGTTCAATTCCGATCACGATGAAGTTGCTGCGCATATATGGAAAGATCCGAGGGTGAAGAGCCCTTCCAATTGTGCGGCTTGCCATACCAAGGCTGACAGCGGCAGTTTCAGCGAGCACGACGTCAGGATGCCCAGGTAACATACCTGAACAAAGGAGATCAGCATGAATAATCGTATTCTGGTTTGGGACGTGCCGACACGGATGTTTCACTGGCTGCTGGTGTTGGCGTTCACCGTGGCGTTTTTGACCGCAGAGTCGGAGCGCACTCGCGATATCCATGTGGTGTTTGGTTACATCCTGCTGGGTTTGCTCGCGTTCAGATTGTTATGGGGCTTCATCGGCACACGCTACGCCAGGTTTGGTTCGTTCCTGTTCGGACCCGGCGAAGTTGTCGCTTATTTGAAATCGCTGGTCAAGCGCAAGCCAGCGCATTATGTCGGCCACAATCCGGCCGGGAGCGTGGCGATCTGGCTGCTGCTGATTCTCGGTGTCTCGTCGGGCATCAGCGGAGTGATGGTGTACGAAGAAGTTGGCGGCGATGTGCTGGAAGAGATTCATGATCTTGTGTCTTATGCGATGCTGGGTGTGGTAGCGGTACACATACTCGGCGTGCTGGTCAGCAGCATGATGCATCGCGAGAATCTGGTGCGCGCCATGATCACCGGTTACAAGTCAGACGGTCAGAATGCAGGGATCAAGCGCTCTTATGCCTGGCTGGGTGCCATAATGCTGGCGGCCATCGTGGCTTTATGGTTTGGTTATCCGGCAATTGAACAGGTAGCATCAGGCGCGGGGGTGACGCATGCCGTACAGAATAACGACGATTGAGTTCCTCGGTTATCAGAGAGCTTGTGAAGAAATCGCGCGAGAGACCGGAGGTCAAATCGCGATCGATGCGATTGACGAGACATATCATGAAGGATAGGCGAGGAGAGAGCGGGTGAGCAACACAGCCATACGGTCGCGCAGCAGATTTATTGATAAGCGCTGACGGGCGGATCATGCGAGTGCTGCTAGTCGAAGATGATGCCCTGCTTGGCGATGCGATTCAGGCCGGCTTGAAGCAGGCCGGCTATGCCGTGGACTGGATGAAGGACGGTGTTGCCGCAGAACAGGCGCTCACCACCGAGCCCTATGCGGCCGTGGTGCTGGACCTTGGCTTGCCGCGCCTTTCCGGACTCGATGTGTTACGTCGTTTGCGCAGCCGCAACAGCAACAGCCTGACAC
>JBARHM010000469.1:0-1885 GCA_049799235.1 Gallionella sp. | reverse complement strand
GCCGAAGCTCTCCACGATCCAGCGATAGCTGCCGCCGATTTCGGCGATGTACCAATCAATGCCCAAAGGGTACGTTTCGGCAATCTGTGCGACCTTCTCAACACCCTTGCCGCCGCCAGTGATGGCGACGGTAAAGCTGTGCGGCACGATCTGTGTGCTTGTGCTGAACCCGATCAAGGCACCAGACGCACCGAGACGTAACGACTCGGGGTTACTTTCGCCCGCGCGGTAAATCTGCACGGGTGCCATGTTGGCGACAAGCCAAGTATGGTCGGTGCGAAACACCGGACAACGATAGCCCTGCCCTGGCTGTCCAGCGCGGAAATAGGGTAGCTGCATGTAGTCCGCAGCGCGCACCTGACCGCCCGCCGACTCTATCCAGTCAGTTACGCTTCGCTCGTTGAGATCCAACTCCTCGCGCGTGCCGTGAAGATGGATGATGTAAGAATTCTTGAAAATGCCCAGCCCGTTTTCAGAAACGAAGGTCTGAAAACCAACAAGGTCGCTCATGGTTTTCATGTGCTGGCTTCGACCTCGCTTGCCCAGCGTTCCCTCGGCGAGATCGCTGGCTCTCTCGCTTGCGCGCAGGCTCTGTTTTGTGTCCACCGGCATCACGATCTGCGAGACGTGGAAAGGTATCGCCAACGATGCCATTCCCACGAACCAGCCAGGTTCAGCATCGGGGTACATGCTCACCAGCAAAACCTTGGTGAGATGTTCCCCAACACTTATCAGCCTGCCGTCAAGGCGCGGCGCTTCACTCAAAAGCTGTTCGCTTATCAAAAAACGAGGGTCTAGTTGTACCGCCGACCCCCGCAGGTAAGCGGCGCGGTTGTAGCTCTGTACAATGTCTTGCGCGTACTCATCATCCGACTTGACGCGACCACCCGGTAGTTTGTTGGCAAGCGTCTTCGCTGCCTTTAATAATTCCTCCACAGCTTCGCCCTGCTGCACTAGCTGACGACGCGCACCAAGCGCAAAGCGTTTAGGCGGTAGGCGGGTTAAAACCAAGACTACGCGGTTAGCCATGCCATACGGGGCAAGGTGCGCTGCCATTTCTTCGCGCACCGCTATGGCAAGATCGTGCCCCCGGATCATTTTGCTGCTGTGTGCAAGATATTCGTCGGCCAGTAACGAATCAGATTCGCGGTAAAAATGAAACTCGGCACAATATTCCAAGCCAAGCAAGCCGATCAGTGTGTAAAGCTCCGTCCATTTGGTTGCGCTCTCGCCGGTGGTGAGCATTTCCGCATCAATGCCGTTCCATCCAATGGATACGGAACTAGCGCCGTCTTGGTGACACATGGCTGACTCACCGTAGGGGTGCGACCAGCTATAAAGATCAGCATACTGGCGAGCCATTATTCCTTCTTGCCTAGCTCGCTAGTAACGCGATTGTTCTCAACAAATCGCCCCAGCCGCATCACCCCGAACCATTGCAGCTCGTCGCCAAATTAAAACGCGAGCCCTGCAATGATTAATCCCAGGAACATCACCGGTACGGTGACAAACTTTAAAACAACCGGCAGCAGCAAAGATAACACGCCAAAAATCAACGCAACGCCCATGCCAATGGCGGACGCCATTGGCATGCCGAAGACCTCTTTGGGCTTCAAGCGTGTATTGAATGCCGGCACTAGATCGCAATCGCTGCAATGCCGTACACCGAACCGGCGATGATTAGCGCAACAACACCCCCAACCACCCATTGCTTGCCCCTGTCGCCATTACCAACGCCAAAATACCCGGCCCCAATTAGTATGCCGATGATCGCCAAGATCGCGACAATCATGCTAATGATGTCTGTGATGGCCTTCCCTTTTGATTGTAAGGTCGTCGATAAATTACCGCCCTGCGCGTAATTGGGTAGTGTGGCGGCCTCGAC
>JBARHM010000468.1:0-2520 GCA_049799235.1 Gallionella sp. | reverse complement strand
GGTTCGAGGGCGTGCAGCTGCTGGCGATCTACCTGATCCTCGGCATAGCCTTTTATTACGCCTGAACGGACGCGGAGCGGCTCAGGCCGCGGCCAGCTCAGCAAGCGCCTCTAGCACGACGTCGTCGTGCGTCTTCGGCGAGACCTTGGGGAAGACCTTGGCGATCTTGCCCTCCGGGTCGATCAGGAAGGTGGCGCGCTGCACGCCCATGTACTTCTTGCCGTACATCGACTTCTCGCCCCAGGCGCCGTAGGCGTCGGCGACGGCGTGGTCGGCGTCGGCAAGCAGGGTGAAGTCGAGGTCGAATTTGTCGGCAAACTTCTTCACGTCTTCGACCGAGTCCGGGGAGACGCCGAGAACGCGGGCGCCGCTCTCGCGGTACTCGCCGCTGCGGTCGCGCACCCCGCAGGCCTGGATCGTGCAGCCCGGGGTATCGGCACGCGGGTAGAAATACAGCACGACCGTCTGCCCTGCGAGGTCGGAGAGCTTGACAAGATCGCCGTTCTGGTCGGGGAGCTCGAAATCGGGGGCTCTATCTCCCTCGGCGGGCATCAGTCCTCGCGGCCGGGGTCCTGGCCGTCCTCGTCCTCGTCGAGCTCCTCGTCGCCCTGTTCCAGCGCGGTCTCGGAGACCGAGCTGGTGGAGCCGGGGTGGTAGTGGGTCTGGAAGCGCTCGAGCACCTCGTCGCGACGGTCCTCGTCGACCGGCACCTCGTCCGAGATCCGCACCCACTCGGCCCCCTCGTAGGCCTCCATGTTGAAGACCTCCTGGTCGAGCGAGGTCGAGTCGTCGACGACCACGAGCACCTCGGTCTGGGGGTTGAAATAGGTCCCCGGCTGCATCAGCAGCTCCTCGACTTCGTAGAGGTTCTCCTTGGCGGGTCCGGCCATCACTCGCATCCTATGAAATCGGACAGTTGCCGCTCGATCTCAGCATCGACATCCAGTGGCTCTTCCCCCCGGCACATCCGCCGTTCGTTGCGAGCAATCGCCATGCCGCGCACCTCGGCCCGCAACTCCCCCGTCAGGGTGGGACGGGAAGGGGCCGCGTCGAGCGCCAGCCGAACCTCTGCCTCGATGTCGATCGGCGCTTCGCCACGTTGGCTGCGCCGGTAGGACTTTGCCTCGATCATCTGGCGGGCCTCTGCCGCCTGGATCGCCGGGTCGACCGGCGAGACCAGCTCCAGGGGCCTGCCCTGCGGCAGGTCCGGGTCGATTGCGAACGGGCCTTTGCCGATCGAGTCCCAGCCGCCGGCGACGTGCCGGAAGAGAACGCCTGCGATCGGCGCCGCGATGCCGGTGAACAGCAGCACGGCCGTGCACTTTTCGCTAGGGGACATCGCCAGGCACCCGATCCACGGAGTCAAGGGTAATCGCCCCATGGAAGCCAGGTCATTCGCTAATCTTGGGGCCTGGTTGACTGACCAGTCAATCGGTGGAACGCTAGCCCCGGCGGCGGCGCTCCAGAACAGGCTTAACGCACCGACGAAAAGGAGCCCTGACCGGTGGTTGACTTCACCCTGACCGACGAGCAGAAGGACCTGCGCGAGCTGGCACACAACTTTGCCGAGAAAGAGATCCGCAAGGTGGCCTGGGAGTACGACAAGGACAGCACCTGGCCCCAGGACATCGTCGACAAGGCCTGGGAGGTCGGGTTGATGAACACCCACATCCCCGAGGCCTACGGCGGCCCTGGCCTCGACTACCTCTCCGGCACCCTGATCGAGGAGGAGATGGGCTGGGGATGCTCGGGCATCGGCACCTCCCTCACGTGCAACGGCCTTGCCAGCGCCCCGGTCATGCTCGGCGGCTCCGAGGAGACGAAGAAGAAGTACCTCGGGATTCTCACCGAAGCGCCGAAGCTGGCCTCCTTCTGCCTGACCGAGCCGGACGCCGGCTCCGACGTCTCCGGCATGAAGACCCGCGCCGTCAAGAAGGGCGACAAGTGGGTGATCAGCGGCTCCAAGTGCTTCATCACCAACGGCAGCCATGCCGACTGGTTCACGGTCTACGCGAAGACCGACCCAGAGGCCGGCCACCGCGGCATCACCGCCTTCGTCGTCGACGCCGACCTGCCCGGGGTCAGCGTCGACAAGAAGGAGGACAAGATGGGTCAGCGGGCCTCCAACACCGCGACCATCTCCTTCGACGAAGTCGAGGTTCCGGCTGAGAACATGCTCGGCGAGGAAAACCACGGCTTCAAGCTGGCGATGATGACCCTCGACCGCACCCGTCCCGGTGTCGCCGCGATGGCGGTCGGAATCGGCCGTGCCGCATTCGAATTCGCCGCGGAGTACTCGAAGGAAAGGGTCCCGTTCGGCGTGCCGATCGCGATGCACCAGGCGATTCAGTTCATGATCGCCGACATGGCGACCAAGGTCGACGCCGCCCGCCTGCTGGTCTGGAACTCGGCGGTCCTGCTCGACCAGGGCAAGCGCAACACGCTCGTCTCCTCGGAGGCCAAGCGCTTCGCCGCCGACTCGGCGATGGAGATCACGGTCGACGCGGTCCAGGTCTACGG
>JBARHM010000467.1:0-2210 GCA_049799235.1 Gallionella sp. | reverse complement strand
CCGGCGATGCTGGACATGATTGCGGACCACCCCGCTTCCGAGGTCATCCAGGCAGGCGAAGCGGTACTGGGCTTGAACCTGCGCGACGTGCTCACACAACGCGATGAGATTTTCCGCAACGCGATCGCGCAACCGCTGATCTGCCTTGCCCAATTGGCGCTCTGGACTGCACTGCGACAAGATTCTCCCAAGCCTGCGGCCTTCTGCGGTTACAGCGTCGGCGAACTGGGTGCTTATGCCTGTGCGGGTGCACTCGATGCTGCCGAGTTGGCGCGCATCGCTGCAACGCGCGCTGCGCTGATGGATAACGCTGCTTCCGCTACGCATTGCGGGTTGCTGGCGGTGCAAAGTCTGCGCCGCGACGAAGTGGATCGCCTGTGCGCTGGTCATCGCGCCTGGGTCGCGATCGCGATCGGCGATGAGGAATTAGTCATCGGCGGTGAGGATATTACTCTTACAAAGTTGGGCAAAGAATTTTCAAAACACGGCGCCAAGCTGACCCGGTTCAAGGTGGAAGTGTCATCACATACGCCGCTGCTCAGCGATGCGGTGCAGCCGTTCCGCGAAATGCTCAACGCTTCATCGATGACCGCGCCAGCCATACCGGTGGTCGCCGGCATTGATGCCGCATGGGTGGTGCGCCGCGAGACCGCGATCGAGAAACTGGCGCTGCAATTGGATCACACCATCGAATGGTCAGGCTGCCTGGATATATTGTACGAACGCGGTTGCCGCGTGTTTCTGGAACTCGGTCCGGGGCGAGCGCTGGCGCGCATGACGCAGGCGCGCTTTGACGATGTCGATGCCAGGGCGGTGGATGATTTTCGCTCGCTGGATGCCGTAACTTCCTGGTTGGCCAGGCACACTCAGAGCCTTTGAAATTGTGTCACACTGAACCGATATGAAATCCGTCCATCTGGTCATCCCCGATCTGTTCCTCCCCAAAGATATTGCTGCCGAGGTATGCGCGGACTTGCGATTGCCTGCGCTGGAAAAGCTGCTGGGAAAAGGTCGCAGTGAAAATCTTCGGGCTGTTCCACTGGAAAGTCATCTGTGCGAATTATTTGGTGTAACGTGTGCAGCAGATGCGCCAATCGCGCCTGTCAGTGCTGCGTTCGATGGCCTGGAAGCTGGATACTGGCTGCGTGCCGATCCGGTGCATTTAAGATTGCAGCGCGACCAGATGCTGTTGGCCGGTGTGATGCCCGGTGTTGATGAGGCCGCGCAATTCTGCGCGAGCTTGAATGATTATTTTTCCGGGCAGGGCATGGAATTCTTTGCGCCGCATCCGCAGCGCTGGTATGTGCGGCTCGACGCACTGCCGCGCATCCGCACCACGCCGCTCTCGGGAGTGCTGGGAGGAAACATGCGCGGCGCGTTGCCGACCGGAGAGGATGCAGCGCGCTGGCATCAGGTGTTCAATGAGGTCCAGATGGTGCTGTTCGCGCATCCTCTCAACCAGGCACGCGAGGCACGCAATGAACCGATGATCAACAGCGTGTGGTTTTGGGGGGTCGGTGGAAGTTCAGTACCGTCGTTAAACAATGATCATACCTATGTCAGTTCCGATGAGATTCTGGTTGAGATGTTCGCTGCGGCTGCGGGCGTCCCTTTTGCGGCATGGTCGGAACAATGGGATGACTCCCTCTCCCTAACCCTCTCCCAGAGGGAGAGGGGACGCTCATCGGATGGCAGGCAACTGCTGGTTTGGGTGGGCTTGCGGTCAGCGTTGCAGCGCGGCGATCTGACTGCGTGGCGGGATGCTTTGCAGGATTTTGAAACCGGCTATGCCCAACCGTTATGGCAGGCTTTGCGCAGCGGAAAACTTGAACAGTTGGAAATGGATATTCTGGGCGATGATGGTATCCGGCGGGTTATGTTGAAACGCCGGGACACATGGGCGTTCTGGCGGCGTGCCAGGCGATTGTCGGAGCAGGACTTTGATGATTAGACCGGGCATAAGGTAATCCACCCCCAGCGCAGCGAGGAATTGGCGACCGTCAGGAGGTTTTTTGGTTTGTAATGTTGTATCATTGCGGCAAATTCAGTAAGGAAGCTATTATGAAAGTATCATTTCTGGATTTTGAAAGTCCTATTGCGGAACTGGAAGACAAGATCGAGCAGTTGCGCTTTGTGCAGGATGATTCGGCAGTCGACATCGCGGAGGAGATTTCGCGCCTGTCGAAGAAAAGCGAAGCGCTGACCAAGGA
>JBARHM010000466.1:0-3610 GCA_049799235.1 Gallionella sp. | reverse complement strand
ATATATTATTGAATGTAATGTAAGTAATGCTTCTGCCGGATGTTTGTATTGTGACCTCGCAATCGCGAACAAAAAATAGGCGCTTAGATTAATTTCTTATAGGACAAACACGGAGACTTCTATCGGTGTTTATCTTATAGGTAGTGAGCTGCACCAGATGGGCAGGAAACAATAATATTGAAGAAGCAGGGGGAATGACCTTGATAATTGCTGGCACGTGATTCACAGCTGAATACAACCAGAATCTTTTGCACAGGCGGCAGGCATGGCAATGATGTTGCCAGGGAGGCGATCAATCTGGCGACCGGACGGAACAATTGCGTCCGGTTCATGTGGTCGATGAATCCTGCACACGACTTCGATTAAAATAATCATCCGGTGGTCCTGCACACGCCAACATCGAGACATGCTGCAACACCAGAAGCAAATCCGAATCCACCGGGGTGATTTACTTCAACTGTTGGGACACTGAACCCGGGAAGACACTTATGCCATCCTCTCCGCTGCGCATGCTGATATTCGTCCTGGCCCTGGCCTTTCTGGTCGGGTTCGTCCAGTTGGGTCTGATCACCATCGCTTTCGACAAGCTGGGCCTTTCACCCGAATCGGCCTACCAGCTCATGCTGTGCACCCTTGTCGGCAGCATGATCAACCTTCCGTTGTTCACGCTTGCTGCCGACAGTTCGGTGCAACCTAAAATGCCTGCGGAAATGTCGCGATGGCCGTTTTTCAAGCCGTTGCCTTTCACCGGCAAAGTCACGGTCGCCGTCAATGTCGGCGGTGCAGTGGTACCGGTCGCTTTCTCGCTTTACTTGTTTGCTCACAATCCGCTGAACCCTTTGCAGATCATTATCGCAGTGGCCGTGGTTGCCATCATCGCCCATACGTCCAGCCGGCCCCTCTCCGGAATCGGCATCGGCATGCCGATGCTGATCGCACCGATTGCAGCGGCGCTTATCGCCAGTATCCTGGATCCGCTGCAGCGAGCTCCGCTGGCCTATATCGGCGGCACCTTGGGCGTGCTGATTGGGGCCGACCTGTTGCGTCTCAAGGATATCCGCAAACTTGGCGCTCCGATCGCTTCAATCGGCGGTGCCGGCACTTTTGACGGGGTGTTTATCACCGGACTCGTTGCGGTATTGCTCGCGTAAAGACGCGTATCCACGCGCGTCGGCTAAATCCGGCAATTCCTCAAACCAAAGGCCTTGTTGCTGTGCAGTTCAGTGCACGTTATTTTGGCTCGAGCGGGGTCAGCAGCTTGCATCCCGCTCTAAAATCTGCCCGTACTCTGGTTAACCGCACAAATTCAAAAAGGCATAGAATTGGCACAGTCCTGCCCATCAGGCAGGCAAAACGGAGGCAATCATGTATCAGCGTATTCTGGTTCCTGTCGATGGAAGTGCGACTTCCGAGCGTGCGTTGCAGGAAGCGATCAAGTTGGCGGCTGGCAATTCGCTATTGCGCCTGGTATATGTGCTGGAGGAAATCTATTCTCTGGATGCCGAGGCATATGCGTTTGTCGATTATCCCGCGCTGCAGGAAGCGATGCGCAATACTGGTGAGCGAATTCTGGCCCAGGGCGCAAAAAAAGTGCAACAGTCAGGCTCGAAAGTCGAAACAGCTGTGCTTGATGTATCCGGCGAGCGAGTTGCCAGCGTGATCGACAGCGAGGCAATGAATTGGCGAGCTGACCTGATCGTTATCGGCACGCATGGCCGTTCGGGTATCAGCCGCTTGCTATTGGGTAGTGTTGCGGAAGGAGTGGCCCGCGGCACCTCGGTTCCTGTGCTGCTTGTTCGCGCTGATTGAGACCGGTAACCTGGAATAAGGGAAATCCGTAAATTCCTGGAGTTCCGCTCATCATCAGATCGCCCCAGCTTTGCCTTCATTTATGACCTGCTTGCGGTCGATTCACCGGGTCGGGATCTTGTTACCGGGTATTCCGGCGTGGTATGCAACTTGGTCATGTTTTCATTGTCCTCAGAAACCATCCGCAATGCTGTAAAATTTTATATATGAATAAAGCTTTCACCCGTGAAGACGACACACTTGAAGATGAATTGGAACCATCAGTCCAATTGCCTGCAGGCGTCAAGAATTACATCACCCCTGGTGGATATCGCAAGCTGCAGGAAGAGCTTGAGTTGTTATGGAAAGTGGAACGCCCCGAACTGGTGAAGACTGTCGCGTGGGCGGCTTCCAACGGTGATCGTTCGGAAAATGGCGATTATATCTACGGCAAGAAACGGCTGCGCGAGATCGACCGGCGCGTGCGCTTCTTGCGCAAGCGTCTGGAGCAGGCGGAAATAGTCGATCCTGGCCGACGCGGGGAGTGCGATCAGGTGTTTTTCGGCGCAACCGTGACGGTTTGCGACGATGCCGGTTGCCAGAGCAGTTACTGTATCGTTGGTGTTGACGAGGCGGATGCGGCGCGTGGCCATATCAGTTGGGTATCGCCCTTGGCTAGGGCTCTGCTCAAATTGCATGTGGGTGATGTGGCGATGCTGAGCACACCGGCAGGCGAAAGCGAGATTGAGGTGCTGACAGTAATTTATCGAAAACTTGAATAAATATCCCTCTTTTGCGGCTTTGCGTCCGGAAGTAAGTTTGCTATGTTGTGTTCCTGAAGGAATTTTGTGATGGCGGGTGGTTCAGAGGATTTTTAAATATTTATCATACTTGACCGAATATGGATGAAAAGCTGTTACGAATTCTAAAAAACCGCAAGCAAAACTATCCCTATGCGCTGGAGAAACAGTTTCCGCGGGTATTTTCACAGATCATGTCTATGTGGGATAAGCCTGAGATCGACGCTTTGTTTTCAGAGTTGATGGTCACCAAGCGTTCCGACCGCCAGGGCTTCCCGCCGGATGTGGCATCCGACATCATCTATCTAAGCATGGTACATAGCCGCCAAAGTGGCAGCCAGGAGACCAATGATCCGTGGGGGCACGTTTCGGAAAAGATCAAGGCCGAGATTGAAAATCAAGGCTTGGAGTATTCGCCAAAAGGTTTTATCAAGGTTGCCGAGTCTGGCAAGCGTGACGTCATTGCATTGTTCCTGAGCGCTGGTGCGTATGTAGACACTTGTGATGAACGACTGTGGACACCGTTGATGATCTCTTCCTTCAATGGAGATGCGGAAATGGCTACGCTGTTGATCAAAAGCGGTGCAAACATCCATCATAGGGATGGCGCAGGATATTCTCCGCTGCACTGGGCGGCTTTCAATGGGTTTGCCAAAGTGGTAAAGCTGTTATTGGACAAACATGCCAATGTAAACGCATGCAGTAACCATGGCTGGACACCTCTGATGCAAGCAGCGACCCGCGGTCATTTATCGGTGAGTTTCCTGCTGATAGAAAATGGTGCGGATGTAAATGCCGCCTCCAATGACGGCTGGACATCGTTGCACAAGGCCGCCGCCAATGGCCATTTGCCGGAGGTAAAATTGCTGCTGAGCAAAGGCGCGGATTTCAGGAAGAAATATAAAGATGGCACAACCGCGCTGGATATTGCCAAAAAGAACAAGCATGAGAAAATCATCGACTTATTGTCCGGCGGAAAGCCGTAAGCTTTATATCCTTCCTGTTGCTACAATGAGTGCCAT
>JBARHM010000465.1:0-1937 GCA_049799235.1 Gallionella sp. | reverse complement strand
GCGACAACCTGCGTGCCACAGCTTCATCGAAAAATCGTTGTCGCTGCTCATGCCGGGAGAAAATTCACTGCTATATCCGCCGACCCTGAACCACCATTTGGCGTGTACCAGCGTTGGCGGCCAGGTTGCGCCGTACCAGTCTTGCTTGTGATGGCTCGGCAGATTCGCCAACAATTCCTGTTCGGCAAATTTTTCAGGGCTGCGCCCATAATTTTTTACGACCACACAGGGATTGCTTGTTTGCAACGGTTCTATCATGGTGCCTGACAGCATGAAAAGTTCAGTATCAAGGCTTTTCATCTTGTTGACCAGCGCGGTATCCCATCCGGGGCAGCAGTACATGTCGTCATTCAGATAAAGTATGTAGTCCAGCCTGGCATGCATGGCTGCTTCATTCACTGCAAGGCAGATGCCGACATTTTGCGGTGAGTAGGTGTAATCAAGCTGCTGGGAACGCACCCATTCAAGAGATCCATCGCTGCCATCATTGACATGGATAATTATCTGGTGGGCTAGGCTTGAGTTTTCCCGGATGCTGCGTACGCAGAGTTTAAGCAGCTCAATATTGTTCCAGGAGGGGATTATTATTGAAAACATGCTGTGATGATCCTATGGTTGCCACATTTTCTCAATGTCGAAGAGATCAGCGCGGATGCGCATTTCAAGGCTACACAACCGGGAAACTGAATCCCGATTTAGAGGCTCGCATGGTAACATCCCCCATAGTTTGCTTATCGAGTCCGTTAGAAAATTTTTTATCATGGTTGTGTATATGAAATTCGCGAGCACCCCGATAATACCGGAGCATGCTTGAAAGCTCCGCGCCGCATACTGGTGGCCGTTACCTTACGCATAGGTGATGTACTGCTGTCCACGCCTGTAATCCGTTCGATGCACCTTGCATGGCCACAGGCCGAAATAGACGTGCTGGTGTTCGAGCATACCGAAGGGATTTTGCTGCGCAACCCGGATATACACCGTGTGATCACCGTCCCGGCGCGTCCCGGATTTTGGGAACATTTACGCCTGATTTTCAGTTTGTTCCGTCGTTATGATCTTGCGCTTACAACCCTGATGGGCGACCGGTCGACTCTATATGCCTGGATCGCCGGAAAGACACGATTTGGAATGCAGGATGGCAGCAAAAAACAACACTGGAAGCAACACCTGCTGACGCGCTGGGCGGCATATGATCATATTGACACCCATACTCTACTGACGAATCTCGGGCTGGTGGATTTGTTGGGCATCGATCGCAGCCACGAGGTGGTGGTTGCGTGGAACCCATCCGATGAACACTCTGTTGTTGCAGCGCTGCCGTTTGATATTGGCGCGGAGCCTTTTGCGGTACTGCACATGTCCCCCAAGTTTACCTACAAAATGTGGACACGGGATGGCTGGGTTGAACTGTCCCGGTGGCTAGCGGAAAGTGGCATCCATTCCGTGCTCACCGGAAGCGGTTCCCAGGATGAGATGGCTTATGTCAGACAGATATTCCATTCCATGCCCTCGGGTACAGTGAACATGGCTGGCAAGCTCAGCCTTGCCGAAAGTGCTTTCCTCATCAGCCGCGCCAGATATTACGTGGGGCCTGATACAGCTCTCACCCACATGGCGGCGGCGCTCGGCACCCCCACCATCGCGTTGTTCGGCCCGTCCAATCCGGTGAAATGGGGGCCTTGGCCAAAAGGTTACGTGGAAGATCGCAATCCTTATAGGATGAAAGGAACGCAGAGCGTTAACAACGTTGTGTTGTTGCAAGGAGAAGGTGATTGTGTTCCATGCATGAACGAAGGCTGCGATCGCAATAACGCCAGCCTGAGTGCTTGCTTGCAGAATATTCCGGCAACGAGCGTCATTGCGGCTATCCGGGAGTTGTCAAAAGAGTCCGCATAAAATTCAAGAATCCTGAGAAATCCGGCGGACCACACATGGCA
>JBARHM010000464.1:0-5201 GCA_049799235.1 Gallionella sp. | reverse complement strand
GCCCTGCACAGAGAGGTCTATCTTGAGTCACTATAAGAAAACTTTAGCATTCGGCAATCATCAACTCACACTTGAAACGGGCGAGATAGCACGCCAAGCCAGCGGCGCGGTGATGGTCAGTCTGGATGACACCGTGGTGCTGGTCACCGTGGTCGGCAGGAAAGATGCCAAGCCCGATCAGGATTTTTTTCCGCTGACCGTGGATTACCAGGAACGGACTTACGCCGGCGGCAAGATTCCCGGCGGTTTCTTCAAGCGCGAAGGCCGTCCGAGCGAAAAGGAGATTCTGACTTCGCGCCTGATCGACCGTCCGCTGCGCCCGCTTTTTCCGGAAAGTTTTTACAACGAAGTGCAGATCGTCGCGACGGTGATGTCCTCGGATAGCGAGATCGATTCGGATATTCCCGCGATGATAGGCGCATCTGCCGCATTGGCGATTTCAGGCATTCCGTTCGACGGTCCGATCGCAGCGGCACGCGTAGGTTATGCCCACGGCCAATATCTGCTCAACCCGACAGCAACGGAACTCGAGACTTCACAACTGGATCTGATCGTTGCCGGCACCGAGCGCGCCGTGCTGATGGTGGAATCTGAAGCGCAGCAATTGCCCGAGGATGTGATGCTGGGCGCAGTGATGTTCGGCCATGAACAGCTTCAGGTGGTGATCCAGGCCATCAACGAGATGGCGGATGCCGTCGGCGCACCGGCCTGGGATTGGGTCGCGCCCGCCAAGGATGAGGCATTGATCGCACAAATTGCGCAACTGGCTGAATCAGGTCTGCAAAAAGCCTACGCAATCCGCTCCAAGCAGGCCCGCACCGATGCGGTGAACGCGTTGCGCGACAAGGTGTTGGCGGCGATCCTGACTGAGGCAAATGCTGACCAGAAGAATCACGTCAATGACCTGTTCAGCGCGCTGGAAGCCAAGATCGTGCGCGGGCAGATCCTGAGCGGCGAACCGCGCATCGATGGCCGCGACACCCGCACGGTGCGCCCGATCACGATACGCAACGGCGTATTGCCGCGTGCTCACGGCTCTACGTTGTTCACCCGCGGCGAGACCCAAGCCATCGTGGTCGCGACGCTGGGCAGCATGCGCGATTCGCAGAAGATCGATGCGCTGCAGGGCGAATACACCGACCGGTTCATGCTGCATTACAACTTTCCTCCTTATGCCACCGGTGAGACCGGACGGGTCGGTTCTCCCAAGCGCCGCGAGATCGGCCACGGTCGCCTGGCCAAGCGCGCGCTGGTCGCAGTGCTGCCAGGCGAAGAGGATTTCGGCTATGCGATGCGCGTGGTATCGGAGATCACCGAATCCAACGGTTCCAGCTCGATGGCTTCGGTGTGCGGCGGTTGCCTGTCGCTGATGGATGCCGGTGTGCCGCTCAAGGCGCACGTTGCGGGTATCGCGATGGGGTTGATCAAGGAAGGCAACCGGTTTGCGGTGCTGACCGATATTCTCGGTGACGAGGATCATCTTGGCGACATGGACTTCAAGGTGGCCGGTTCAGAGGCCGGCGTTACCGCGCTGCAAATGGACATCAAGATCAACGGCATCACCCGCGAGATCATGCAGGCCGCGTTGACCCAGGCCCGCGAAGGCCGCATGCATATCCTCGGCCTGATGAAGCAGGCGATGCCGCAGGCGCGCACCGAAGTGTCCGATTTTGCGCCGCGCATGATCAAGATGAAGATCAATCCGGACAAGATCCGCGACGTGATCGGCAAGGGCGGGGCGGTGATACGCGCCTTGACCGAGGAAACCGGCACCACGATAGACATCGACGACAACGGCAACATCACCATTGCCTGCGTCAGCGCAGAAGCCGGCAATCTGGCCAAGAAGCGAATTGAGGACATCGTCGCCGACGTGGAAGTCGGCAAGATCTATGAAGGACCGGTGGTCAAGCTGCTCGATTTCGGCGCCTTGGTGAACGTGTTGCCGGGCAAGGACGGCCTGTTGCACATCTCCCAGATCGCCCACGAGCGCGTCAGTAGCGTATCAGACCACCTCAAGGAAGGCCAAATCGTGCGCGTGAAGGTGTTGGAAGTGGACGACAAGGGGAGGATGAAGCTGAGCATGAAGGTTTTGCTGCCGGCACCGGAAACCGCTACCCACACGGAATAGCTCGTTCGCTCGCAAAAAAGCCCCGCCGGTACCGGCGGGGCTTTTTCGTTTCCGGTGACAGTTACTTGGCGACTTGCCTTTCGCGTATCTCGTCCAGCGTCTTGCAGTCTATGCACAGAGTGGCGGTAGGTCGTGCTTCCAGACGGCTCAATCCTATCTCAACACCGCAATTCTCGCAGTAGCCATACTCCCCGGCATCGATCTTGGCAATCATCTCATTGATCTTTTTGATCAATTTGCGTTCGCGGTCACGGTTGCGCAACTCCAGTCCCATGTCGGATTCCTGAGTGGCGCGGTCATTCGGGTCGGCAAAAACCGTTGCTTCGTCTTGCATGGTGTGTACGGTGCGATCGATATCCTTGCCCAGACCAGCCTTGATGTCATTCATGATCTGGCGGAAGTGTTCGAGCTGCTTGGGGTTCATGTAAGCCTCGCCCTTCTTGGGTTTGTAAGGGGCGACGGGTTTCTCTGGCTGTACCGGCATTGCACTTCTCCAATTTGATAAAAATCCTAGGCGTGATAAAAAATTAAGTCTGCTTTAATATCAGAAAGCGGGTTACTAGGCAACTAATTTAACCCGTACCCAGCAACAGGAACATGCTCGGGCGCTTGTTCAGTTGCGGAACAGGCTGCGATTTCCACTGCGCGATGGAGCGCGTGAGTATCTGTTCGGTGGGCAGCGAGATGTCGGTTGCGACGCACAGCAGGGTTTCCGGGCGGCAATGGGCGAGCAAGCCGCTGAACAGCTTTTGATTGCGGTACGGAGTTTCGATGAACAACTGGGTTTGTTTTCGCTTTGCTGATTCTGCCTCCAGAGCAGCTATTGCCTTGTTTCTTTCCGCTTCTGCTATCGGAAGGTAGCCGTGAAAGGCGAAGCACTGCCCATTCAGGCCGGAAGCCATCAATGCCAGCAAAATCGAGGAGGGACCCACCAGCGGCACTACCCGGATGCCTTTGCGCTGGGCCAGCAATACCAGATCGGCACCCGGGTCGGCGATGCCAGGGCAACCGGCCTCGGAAATGATGCCGAGATCCTCGCCTGCCTCCAGCGGTGCGAGCATGGCGGCCAATTCCTTCGGATCGGTGTGCTCGTTGAGCGTCGCTAAATGAAGTGACTGGATCGGATGTTCGGGCTTGAGTGAGGAAAGAAATTGCCGCGCGGTCTTGGGTTGTTCCACCACAAAATGCTTCAACTTGCGCGCCACAGCTATGACGTGTTGCGGCAATACCTGTTCGACAGGGGTGTCCCCCAGCGTGCAGGGGATAAGGTAGAGGATGCCTGCCATGGTCAGAAAAGCCGCACGTTTTCGCGGCGCAGCATTTCGACCAGCATGATCAGCGGCAACCCGATCAGCGCATTCGGGTCGTCACCGGTCATTTGGCTGATAAGCGCGATGCCCAACCCTTCTGTTTTGGCGCTGCCCGCGCAATGATAGGGCTGCTCCTTGAGCAAATAGCCCTCGATCTCTTCGTCGCTGAGATCGCGCAGCGTTACGAAGTTTTCCGCCACCTTGGTTTGCATGTTTCCGGTCTTGCTGTTCAGCAGCGCCAACGCGGTGTAGAAACGGGTGGTCTTGCCGCGCATCGCGCGAAGTTGTTCGACCGCGTTGTCGTGAGTGTGCGGTTTGCCTAGCTGCCGGCCTTCCAGCAACGCGACCTGGTCCGAACCGATGATCAGCGCATCGGGATAATTGCCAGCCACGACACGGGCTTTTTGCTGGGCAAGGCGCACCGAGGTGTCGCGTGCGGATTCATCCGGCAAAGGTGTTTCATCGACATTCGGTGCCATGGTTTTGAAAGGGAGTTGCAGCCGTTTCAGGAGTTCGCTGCGGTATATGGAGCTGGAGGCTAGGACAAGCAACGAGGCACCTCTAAAAATTCACTGAAGCCGCGCAGGCGGCGTTAAAAACGGGCTCAAAATGCGGGGTCGCGATGCGATAGACTCCATGTAAACTCCGCTTTTTCGCCCGTTTTCGCCTTGCCTTCATCGGCTTGATTGAATATTTGGAGGTACCCGGCAGTGAATTCAACATTAGAGGCTTCAATATTCCTTGGGATTTTTGACATGGAGCGGCGAAAAATATATCATGCGCGCCTCATGAACGCACGGTCTTTCATCGACAGCCTGGATTTTGCCAGCAACCGGCGGGAAATAAGCGGTGAAGTGCCGGTAGCCGAATTGCAGCGTTTGCATGATTTGCTGGAAAACCAACAGGGCAAATTAGCTTACAGCATACGCGGTGGTGTCGATGATCAGGGTAGTCCCTACCTTGATATGAACGTGAACGGGCGTTTTCAGGTGCGGTGTCAACGCTGCCTGGAGGGCATGGATTTTCCGGTACAGCTTGAAACGCGGCTGATGTTGCGTGATCAGGCAAGTCTGGACACGGAAGAACTTTTGGCCGGGCAACCGGGTCATGAGCAAGAGTTCGACAGTATTCTGGCAGACGCACATTTGGATGTGCTGGGCATGCTGGAAGATGAGATTTTGTTAAGCCTGCCTATCGCACCCAGGCATGAACAGGGGGCATGTCAGGTGGCAGGTGGCGGGAACATGCATCAGGTACAACGCCGGCCCTTTGCGGAATTGGCGAAATTGAAGCGCAATTAATCGTAACAGTCTTTTAGGAGCAGTGACCATGGCAGTACAACAGAATAAAAAATCCGCATCCAAGCGTGGCATGCACCGTGCCCACGATTTTTTGACTAACCCATCGATGGCTATTGAGCCGACCACGGGTGAAACTCATTTGCGCCACCATATCAGCCCGAGCGGCTATTACCGTGGCAAGAAGGTAGTCAAGTCCAGGGGTGAATAAGCCTCTTAGCTACGCAGCCGATCGTCAAGATCGGCTGCGTTTTTATTTTCATTCCGGTTTTCATCACCGTAGGATCGCCTAGTGGATGTCACATTAGCTATAGATGCGATGGGAGGCGACCACGGTCCGACGGTCACCATTCCTGCTGCAGTCGAGTATCTGAAGCACTACCCTGACGATACCATCGTTCTGGTGGGTATCCCCGATGCCATTGAAACCGAATTGCGCGCCCTGGGTGTCCAAACCGGGGT
>JBARHM010000463.1:0-2114 GCA_049799235.1 Gallionella sp. | reverse complement strand
GTATCAGCCTGCCGTCCACAGTGCGTACCAGACGCTGCGAGATCACGGCACGCAAACACATCGACAGATCGGCCAGGACACTCCTGCGCGCTTCGTAAGGGAAGAAATTCACGATACGATTCAGCGCATGGTAGCTGTTGTTGGCATGCAGCGTAGCCAGGCACAGGTGTCCGGTCTGGGCAAAGATCAATGCGTAACGGAGTGTTTCCTGGTCGCGCACCTCGCCTATCATCAGCACGTCCGGAGCCTCGCGCATGCCGTTGGTCAATGCTTCATGATAGGACTTTGTGTCGGTTCCGATCTCGCGCTGGTTGACGACGCACTTGTTGTGGCGGAACAGATACTCGAGCGGATCTTCTATGGTCAGGATATGGCCGCTGCGTTCCGAGTTGCGATAATGGATCATTGCGGCAAGCGTGGTCGATTTCCCGGATCCGGTCGCGCCGACCACAAGCACCAGTCCGCGCTTTTCCATGATCAGTTCGTTGAGCATCTCGGGCAGGTTCAGTTCTGTGGTGCCCAGCACCTGGGTCTTGATGCAGCGGATCACGCAACTGATGGAGCCGCGCTGCCTGAAGACATTGATGCGAAAATTGCCGATGTTTTCGACGCGCATCGAAAAGTTCATCTCCATATTGGACTCGAACTCGGCGATCCTGTTCGGTCCCATCAGCTCATAGGTGATGCGCTTGATGAGATCGCCGTCCAGTTTCTGCGCGTTGACGGGCATGACTACACCTTCGATCTTGATGTTGACCGGTGCGCCTACCGAGAAAAATAGATCGGAAGCCTGCTTTTCGGTGGCCATTTTCAGCAATGGAGAAACGATCATATTGCCTCCCTAGTTTTGGTACATTCGGAGTTGCACGGCGAAACCCGTTCAACTTTTGGGCGAACTCAAATCCCCCGCAGCAGTTCGTTGATGCCGACTTTCGACAGAGTCCTGGCGTCCACTTTTTTAACTATGATCGCGCAATTCAGGTTGTAACTGCCATCCTTGGAGGGGAGGCTGCCGCTGACCACGACCGAGCCTTCGGGCACGCGACCGTAGCTTACTTCACCGCTTTCCCTGTCGTATATCTTGGTGCTTTGCCCGACGAATACGCCCATCGAGATCACCACGTTGTCCTCGAGGATCACGCCCTCCACGATCTCCGAGCGCGCGCCGACGAAACAGTTGTCTCCGATGATGGTCGGATTGGCCTGCACTGGTTCGAGGACGCCGCCGATGCCTACGCCGCCGCTCAAGTGAACATTCTTGCCGATCTGGGCGCAGGAACCGACTGTCGCCCAGGTATCAACCATGGTGCCCTCATCGACATATGCGCCGATGTTCACGTAAGAAGGCATCAGCACAACGTTCTTGCCGATGAATGCACCTCTGCGAGCCGCAGCAGGAGGCACGACGCGGAAGCCGCCTTCGCGGAAGTCGCGGCTGTTATAGTCGGCGAATTTGGACGGCACCTTGTCATAGTAGTTGGTGAAACCGCCCTTGATGAAATTGTTGTCCTCCAGGCGGAACGACAGCAGCACCGCTTTCTTCAGCCATTGGTGAGTCGTCCATACCCCGTTGATCTTTTCCGCGACGCGCAGTTCTCCCTTGTCGAGCTGGGCGATCACGGAATCGACCGCTTCCTTGAGTTGGGCATCGGCATTGCGCGGGGTTATGTCGGCGCGACGTTCGAAGGCTAGCTCGATGATTTTCTGTAATTTGTCCATGATGATTTCCAGATAAATGAAAGTTGGTAGACGTAAGACGTAAGTTAAAACAAAGTCCGCGCAATGGACAGCCAACTAACGACTTACGTCTAATAACTTACGACTGAATTCAGCGATGCGTTGTGCGGCTTCCACGGTTTCATCAACATTGGCAACCAGGGCAAGACGCACAAAATTTTCTCCGGGGTTCACGCCCTGGGCGGTGCGTGCAAGATAGCTGCCCGGCAATACGGCGACATTATAGTCGCGATACAGCGCTTGCGCGAAGGCGGTGTCGGCGATCGGCGTACGTATCCACAAATAGAAGTTTGCATCAGGCAGTTCGACCGGCAGTACCGGATTGAGTATCTCCGCCACCTTGCTGATTTTTTCGGCATACAGGCGGCGATTTTCCG